>DASSYL010000108.1:0-19738 GCA_035703315.1 Candidatus Acidiferrum sp.
ACGGTGAATGAAAAGATCTCCTCGATGGACGACGTGACGCACTACAACAATTTTTATGAGTTTGGCAGCGGGAAAGAGGATCCGGCGAAGAACGCGCAGAAATTCCGTACCTCGCCGTGGACGGTTTCAGTGGAAGGGGAAGTGAAGACGCCGCGCAAGCTTTCGATAGACGAGATTCTAAAGCTGGCTCCGCTGGAGGAACGGATTTACCGGCATCGCTGCGTGGAGCGCTGGTCCATTGTGGTGCCTTGGATCGGGTATTCGTTGAGCACGATTTTGAGATTGGTGGAACCGACGCCGAAGGCGAAGTACGTGGCGTTGCAAAGTTTTTACGATCACAACGAAATGCCGGAAGCGAAGTACACCGGGCTCGAGTATCCGTATGTGGAGGGATTGCGGCTGGATGAGGCGATGCATCCACTCGCGTTGCTGTGCGTGGGAATGTACGGCGAGACACTGCCAAATCAGGATGGCGCGCCGGTACGCATGGTTTTGCCATGGAAGTACGGCTATAAGAGCATCAAGTCCATCGTAAAGATCAAACTGGTGGGATCGGAACCTCCTACCGCCTGGAACAAGCAAGCGCCGAATGAATACGGATTTTATTCCAACGTAAATCCGAATGTGGATCATCCCCGCTGGAGCCAGGCCACCGAGCGTCGGCTGGGCGAAGTCTTTATGCACAAGACGCTGATGTTTAATGGATACGCCGATCAGGTGGCGCCGCTCTACGCGGGTATGGACCTGAAGAAGTTTCACTGAGCTGAGGAATCGTTGCGGTGCGCAAATTTCTTGCCAGCAAATGGGCCACAGTGTTGGTGTTCGCGCTGTCGACGGTGCCGTTTTTTTTTATTGTGTGGCGCACGGTGCGCGGAGACTTGACCGCCAATCCGGTGGAGTTTTATCAGCACGAGACCGGCGACTGGACTCTGCGGTTTCTGGTGTTCACGCTGTGCATCACGCCTTTTCGAAAGATTTTCGAATTACCGGAGCTGATTCGCTTTCGCCGGATGCTGGGTCTTTTCGCCTTTTTTTACGTTTGCCTGCACTTTCTGACGTACCTCGGGCCGGACCAGAGCTTTGCTTTTTCGGGAATGCTGAAAGATGTTGCGAAGCGGCCGTTCATCACGGTCGGCTTTGCCGCATTCGTGCTGCTGATCCCTCTGGCGCTTACGTCCACGGCGGGTTGGATCCGACGGTTAGGCGGAAAACGGTGGCAGATGCTACATCGGGCAGTGTATGCGAGTGCTGTGCTGGGCGTGATTCATTACTATTGGCTGGTCAAATCCGACATTCGCAAACCGGTGTTTTACGGCGCGCTGGTGGCAGTTCTGCTGGCCTGGCGGCTGTGGAGCTGGATGTCGAAGAAGAGAGCGCCGGTGGCCGGACGCGTCCCGCGCGAAACGCTTGAGGTCCGCTAACCGCCTGGCGACCTTTAGTGAACAGTAGAAGACTCGCCGTTTGCGGGCGCTGATTCTGAAAATTCAAGTCCCCAGAAATGCGGCGAAGGCGTGAGGAACTCAACGCCCACGCGCTGCCCACCTTCGCAAAGGTCGCCTAAGTAAACGATGCGGCACTCGATCTCTTCCTGAGTTTCGGGGTTGGTGATCGTTAACAGCTCACCATTGTCCACTTCGTGTTTCAACGCCAGAAGGCCGCCGTGCGCGCTGACCACCAGGGTCTGGCACGTTTCGCGGAATTTTTTGCCATTGTGAGCGCGTCCCTGCGCCTGCATCTTCATCTTGCGGAAGACGCGAGCGCTGCGCCGGGGAGCGGAAAACTCGACCGTCGTCATCATGCCTTCATCATCGAAAAGGCCGTGGACCGGGTCAATTGGACTGCGGGGCAGGTGTATCGCATCGGGAAACGGCGGCGGTGGTCCCTTGTTCTCGGCGGCAAGGGGGTCATACAATAAAATCTCGCGGGGGACGCCGCTCCACGCTTCAATCTGGGTGCCTGCCGCAACTTCTAAGCCCCTATTCGTAGCTATCTTTGGAAAGGACTAGTGCTCTTTCTGTCCACATGACACTGGCCGAATTTATCGATGGTCGCCGCGACCAAAACTTAGCCGAGTTGAATGAGTTCCTGCGCATTCCGAGCGTCAGCGCAAAATCCGAACACAAACCAGACGTAGAACGTGCCGCGCGGTGGGTGGCGGAGAATCTACGCTCCGCTGGATTCAAGAAGATCGAGGTTGTGCCAACCGCGATGCACCCTCTGGTTTATGCGGAAGCGCTGGAAGAGCCGGGTAAGCCGACTGTGCTTTTTTACGGGCATTACGATGTTCAGCCCGCGGAGCCGCTGCATTTGTGGACGTCGCCGGCGTTTGAGCCGACGGTGCGCGACGGAAACATTTACGCGCGGGGCACCGCGGACGACAAAGGTCAGGTGCACATTCACTTGAAGGCGCTACAGGCGCTCTACGAGCTGAACGGCAAACTTCCCATTAACGTGAAGGTTTTAATCGAGGGCGAAGAAGAGGTAGGCAGCGTCAGCCTTTGGAACTTTGTTCAGAGCAACAAAGAAAAACTGGCGGCCGATGCGTTGGTGGTTTCCGATACCTCGATGCTCGGCAAGGGCGTGCCGTCGATCACCTATGGTTTGCGCGGGTTGAATTATTACCAGGTCGAATTGACCGGCCCGGAACGCGATTTGCATTCGGGCGTGTATGGCGGCGCAGTGCCAAACCCGCTGACGGTCCTGGCGGAGCTTTTTGCCAAGCTGCACGACAAGAAGTTCCGCGTGACCGTGCCCGGTTTCTACGAGGGCGTGGCCAAGCTTTCCAAAAAGGAACGCAAGGCGCTGAATGCGCTGCCGTGGAATCGCAAAGCATTCCAGCAAGCCGTTGGTGCCTCAGGTTATTGTGGAGAACAAGGATTTACCACGGTTGAGCAGATCTGGACGCGGCCCACCCTGGAGCTGAACGGCATCTGGGGCGGCTATCAGGGCGAAGGCGCCAAGACCGTGATTCCTTCGAAAGCGTACGCCAAGTTCTCCACGCGGCTGGTGCCGGGCCAGGACCCACTGCGCATCGCAAAACTAGTCGAAAAACACGTGCGCAGGCTGCTGCCGAAAACGGTGAAATGCAAATTCGATGTGCTGAGCACCGGCAAGCCTTGGGCGGCTTCCTACAACGCACCGATTTTTCAAAAAGCGCAAGCCGCGCTGGAAAAGGGCTTCAAGAAAAAAGCTGTATTCATCCGCGAAGGCGGCTCCATCCCGTTCGTGACACAGATGCACGACACCTTCAAAGTGCCGTGCGTCCTGATTGGCTTCGGGTTGCCGGATGAAAATGCGCACGCGCCGGATGAGCATCTGTATCTGGAAAACTACTTCGGCGGGATCAAGGCTATTGCGCACTTCTACCAGGACCTGGCGACGCTCTAGCGGGAATTTAGCTGTTGCCGCCATCCCGTTATTTCACGATCCTGCGTGTTCGCCGGGTTCTGCCCGTTCCACGCGAAACAGATAGCATCCTGCTGTTGTGCTTCGCGCATGCGCGTATATTACGGCTGGGTCGTGGAAAAGTTCCTGCAGCGCCGCATCGGCATCGCCCTTGTTAATGAGCATTTCGCCGACGCGTTTGCGATCTTCTCCGAAGGCTTCAAACGTCAGCGGTTGTCCGCGATATTCCTCCGGAAGCCGGCCGTTGCCAACAAAAGGCGAGCATGATTCCGCGTGGATGTACACGGGCCCGGGCATCGGCGGCACGCCCTGTCCGTGGAATGCGTCGAACGTAAACAGAACCAGTTCTTCTTCGTGCGGACGAATTAGCTTCAGGCAATGCCGGCAGGGCGCGCGTCCCGCCGCCTGCTCGCGGTGCGCGGGGAATCCGTAAACCGGCGCCCTCATGGTGGATCGCACGGATTCGGCTATCGCCGTGGACATCGGGACGATCTTTAATTCTTGCATGGTGACCTCGCTTTGATTTGCTGACGAGGTCCATAATGCTGCAACCACCTTGTTCGTTCTATCCGATATGTGCGTGCAAATTTTGAAGGAGCCCCGCGCGAGGTCGTCACGGGCGTCGCCGTGAACGAAACGACCTGGCCGTTTCAAGAGGTGGCGAGCTCGGTTCGGCGTCCCTGCGCGTATTGTTGCAACGTATGATTGGCGCGGGCGATTACGTCGAGTGCATCGGCCAGTGCCGAAAGGTCCTTGCCTCGTACCACGAAGTAGAGTTCGTCCTCACCGAGCCCCGTGTACAAGCGATTGCCAACGCAGCCGAGGCTCAGAATCGAGCCGGCCTCGAGGCTCGCCGGCAGCGCCATGCAGGTCGGCCGGCCCAGCGCCGGCGCGCCGCTGGCGATTCCCGCTCGCGATGCGGATTCGTTGAGCAGCATGGCGCCCGCGGGTTTGCAGGCGAACACCACGGTGTCGGGGTCGAACGAGCAGTTGCCGAGCGGAGCGTAGGCAATCACCCTCGGAGTTTTGGACAAACGTGGAATTTGCGGCACGTCTTCGGGCTTTACGTAGCCGAGATCGAACATCATTTTCAAAGTTTGTTCGGTTTCCTTTTCGCGCGCAGGCGAAAGCGGGATGTTGTGAGTGTATGCCCCGAGCGCACAGTTGAAATGATTTTCCGGCACCGTGAAGAAGGAATTGCCCGCAGCGGCGAGCCGCCAAAAACTGCAGCCAGAGGGTTCGGTGCCTTGAAATTGTTCCAGTCCGGAAGGCGCTGCATCCAGAAAAGCGACCGCCACCGGGCGTCGCGCCAATTTCACGGTGTTTGCGATGCGCTGTTCCAATGCCTGCCCCAGTCGAGGCCAAGATGTTCCGCTAACCATTTTCTCGATCCCCCGATTTTTTGCGCTGCCAGGCGCGACTCGAGCGAGAGTAACACGCGGCGCCGAGCGCATGCGCCTGCGAGCGCCAAAAAGCCGCTTAAACAGCGGCATTTTCCACACGGTCCCGAAAAAAGTGCCGTTTTTACCGCATTTTTGCGGCAATTGCCCTTGCGTTCTCGTATCGCGTTCGCTATAGTCCCACACGGCTCGATTTTTTTCGCCCGAAACAGGGTAGACGAAGAAAGTTCGCGCTCGGCCCGAGTTCCTCGGGACGCAAAGAAATTACAGGAGGATAGGCAGACTAGATGGCAGCTAAGCCACTCAGCAAGACCAAGATCGTTGCCCACATCGCCGAGAAGCTCGGCACACCGAAGAAGCAGGTAGCTACCTTTTTCGAGGAGCTGCACAAGCTGGCGGTGAAAGAAGCCAAGGGCGGCGCGGGTAAATTCGTCATCCCGGGAATCGGGCGCGTGGTCAAGGCGCACCGCAAGGCGCGCATGGGCCGCAATCCGCAGACCGGCGAAGCAATCAAGATCAAGGCAAAGACCGTGGTGCGCTTGCGCCCGGCCAAGGCCCTGAAAGACGCTATCCTGAAGTAGACGGGCCCTCCCGCAAGGGAAGCTTAGAAAAATTCGCCCCCGTGGCCTGATCCACGGGGGTTTTTTCTTTTCGAAATGCTCTGTGGTGCGCGGGAACGATTGAGTTTTTACAGCGTCTTGACGTAAGCAATCACGTCTTTGACCTGATTGTCGTCAATCACATCCTTGAAGGGCGGCATCAGCGAGTCGCCGTTTTCGATCCAGGTCTTCAGGTTTTCGTCGGTGACTTTGTTGTTGTTCACGGTAAAAGTGCCGCGCTTGTTGAGTCCCTTGAGGCCGGGCCCGATTTTCTTGGCGTCGCTGGTGTCGTAATGGCAGATGGAGCATTTCTGCTGGAACAGGTCTTTGCCGCGCGTTACGGCTGCCGCATCGGTTTTCCCTGCGGGGGCTTTCTTTGTAGTTTTCGTTTGGGCCAAGCCCGCGCCGGCCACGGCGAGCGAAGTTCCGAGAGCGGCGATCCCAAGTACGGCCAGAATGCGATTCACAATTCTCTCCTATAAGTCGTGCGTAGCACGCTTGGTGACATCTATTCTCTCTGTTTGATGCCAGAAATTGCAATTTTTGTGTATCGCGAGGCGTTGGAAGCGGCGGCGAACGCCTATACGCCCGCCGGGAGGTACAGGTTCACCTTGCGCGCCATTGGGACTTCCGTACCGTAGGCAGGCCGCGCTCCGAGTGGTAACAATGGCGGCATGGATCAGGAAACCCTAACGCACGCTTGGGAAGTTTTGCAGGACGCATATCAGGCGCAGATGGAAGGCGACTACGACCGCGCCGTGGAGCTGTATCAATCTTCACTGGATTTGCATCCGACTGCCGAGGCGCACACCTTTCTCGGCTGGGCGTATCACTTTCAGGGCAAGCTGGAAGACGCGATCGCGGAATGCAAGCGCGCCATCGAGATCGATCCTGATTTCGGCAATCCTTACAACGACATCGGCGCCTACATGATCGAACAGGGCAACTTGGACCAGGCGATTCCCTGGCTGCAGCAGGCGATTGACGCCAAGCGTTACGAGCCGCGGCATTTTCCGCACTACAATTTGGGCCGCGCGTATCTGGGCAAAGAAATGTATTCGCAGGCCATGCGCTGCTTTCAGGAGGCGCTGGAAATCGAACCGCGCTACGGGCTGGCGCGCCAGGCGCTCGACTCGCTGCGGCGCATGCTGAACTAAGCGCCCGTTTGCGTAGGCGCGGACGGCCTTACAAAGCGGTCGTAGATTAATAGCAGCAGCGTCGTCACTACGCCCACGCCCGTAATCACGAACCACGTCCATTGCGGCCGGTGCATTACTTCGCCAAAGTGATGCAATACCTTCCCGCCAAACCACCCACCGATCAGCGATCCAATCCCGAGGGGCACGAATGCAAAGCCCATGTAGGTTCCCTGCTGGCCCGGTGGCGCCAGCCGAGAAACGTATTCGTAGTAGCGCGGCTGGTGCACAATCTCGCCGATCGCCAAGACGGCGATCGCGGCGATCGCGCCGCGTACGGACGGGTAGAACGCCAGGATTAGCCAGGAAACGCCGGTGATAAATGTTCCGGCAATGATCGCGCTGAACGCGGGGATCTTTTTCGTGAGGTAGTTCACCAGGATCGTGCAGGTGATGACGATGATGCTGTCGGTCATCAGGATTTGTTCCACGTCGATGTCTTTGCCAACGTATTCGTGCAGGAAGACCGGCATCACAATCCATTGCTGCCAGAAAACAATCCAGTAGCCCGTGAAGATCAAGAGGAACAGCATGAATTTTGGATTGCCCAGCACGGTGCCAAAATTTTTCAGAGTCTCCCCGATGGTGGGCACCGGTTTATCGTCTGCTCGTTTTGGTTCACGGAAAAGGGCCAGCACAAAAAAGAACATCGCGAAAACCGCGGCGGCTGCGATCAAAAAGATTTTTCCCGCGCCCAAATAACGCCTCGCCAGCGACCCCGCAAACGGACCAAGCAACCCACCGATATTCACCATCGTGTAGTAAATGGAGTAGCCCAGTGAGCGCACGTTTTCGTGCGAGGCTCGCGCCGTCGTCCCTACAACGCTGGGCTTGACGAGCGAAATGCCCAGGGCCGGCAAAATCAAAATGACTCCGACAAAAAAGCTCAAAGGAACGGCGGAACGCACCGGCGCAAGCCACGGCGCTCCGATCGAGCCCAGCAAGAAATACGCACCGGCCAGGATTGCGTAAGCTAGCGAGAGCGCTCTTCGAAATCCCAGCTTGTCCGCAACCGCTCCGCCGAAAATCGCCAGAAACCATACTGCTCCGCCGAAAATTCCGGTCAGCGTACCGGTTTGCTCGGTGGGAAAATTCAGCGTTTCGCGCAGGTAATTCGCCAGTGAAGCAAATGCACCGTAGTAAGCCAGCCGCTCAAAAATTTCGCTGATGTTGGCGACCCAAAACGGGCGCTCGAATCCAGTACGCACCTCGGCCAGGCGCTGCGAAAAACTCATGAAGCCTCCGCTTGCATGCGCCGCGATGATACCAGAGGAAGGGTAGTCGCGAAGGGTTGCCCCTTCCTATGTCGGCGCAGGAACTCTGGAGATTTGCCAAACCCGTGTACATTGTTACGGCGTTTTGTCGGCGCAAATTTTGTACTGGTCATTTTCGGGAGATGGGACTTGGTGCGACGGGCGTTATTGGGACTCTGTCTGGTGGTAAGTCCGGGGCTGGCTCGCGGAATCGGCGCGCAACAAGTTGCACGGCCGTCGGACGCTGAACTGGCCGCCATCACACAACGTGGACGCGACCTGGCTGCTTACGATCAGGCGGCCTGGCACGCCACCGACTCCGTCCAGATGGCCAATCCCAAAACTGTGCAGGGGCACCATTATCTGGCGTGTTTTGAAAACGGGAAGTGGACTGTCGTTTTTGGTTCGCTCAACGCTGATAAAACGGAATTCCTGATCAGCTACGAAGCCCGGCAGGGAGAACGGCTGCAGTCCTTCAGTGTGAAACACCGCGACCCGGCAAAGGTAGACACCGCCTTCTATCTTTTCGCTGCCCGCGCGCTCGAAATCGCATTCGCCGATTTTGGCGCAGGCTCGCGTCCCTATAGTGTCGCCGTTCTGCCCGCCAAGGATCATCAACTCTACGTCTATCTCTATCCGGCCCAGCTAAAAGCGGGAACTTATCCGCTTGGCGGCGACGTGCGCTACCTGGTTTCCGGCGACGGCAAGCAAATTCTGGAAAGGCGCCAGCTGCACAAGACCATCATCGAAACTGCTCCGGCCAAAGGCAAGAAGACCGTCGCGGGCTTCCACACCCACGTGCTCAGCGACGTGGCGGAAGACACCGACGTCTTGCATGTCCTCCAGCAGGATCCTCCGATCCCGGAACTGGTAGCTACCCCCGATTTCATTTACGAGATCGCTGCCGACGGCACCATTCGCATCAAGCAGGCCAAGAAAAAGTAGCGTGGCTTCCATCATTTCACATGCGGTCGCAGCGATTGGTATCGGAGCGGCGTTCTACAAACCGGGAATTTCCAGGCGTGTGTGGTTTCTAGGTTCAGCTTGTTCGATTGTCCCCGACGTGGACGTAGTCGGGTTTCATTTCGGTGTCCACTATCAGGACCTCTGGGGTCATCGCGGATTTACACACTCTTTGCTGTTTGCGGCGCTTCTCGCCTGGTTAGTCGTCGCGCTCGGCTTAGGGAACGACGCGGGCAGCAACCGAAAATTGTTATGGCTCTATTTTTTCCTTGCTGCCGCCAGTCACGGTTTGCTCGACGCCATGACCAACGGCGGACTCGGCGTCGCTTTCTTCTCTCCATTCGATACCACGCGCTACTTTCTACCGTGGCGTCCCATCCTGGTTTCCCCGATTGGCGTCGTGCGTTTTTTCTCGCCCCGCGGCCTCGCGGTTTTGCAAAGTGAGCTTCTTTGGATTTGGCTGCCCTCGGCATTGCTCGCGGCTTTAGCATTCTCGTTGCATCGCAGGATAAGAGCTTCGCGGTCCGACACCTGAATCTAACTCGCCAGCTCATCCACAGGATTTGCACAACGGAAGCTGCTGATTTGATGGCCTTTACGCAGCTTGGAAAGTTGCATTTGCCGCATCGGTATTTTGCGTTGGACGCCCGCGAAGTTCCGGCTCTACAGTCACAAAACTGGCTTTTTGCGCCCTTTTTGTTGAGCTGTTGCGCCAGAGAACGAACTTATGACTGCCGCGGCGACTCCAATCCGACCGAACATTTCTGCTGCGTTCGTGAACTACCACCTGGATAATTCCTACGACGAAATGTTTTCCGCGCCCGGCGCGGCCCGCGAACATTACCGCGCCTTGCAGAAGACGCTTCTCGGCCTCGCGCCTGAACAGCTGCGCCTCACGCAGCAGGCCGCCGACTTGACCTTTCTTCATGAAGGCATCACGTTCACTGTTTACGGCAGCAAAGAAGGCACCGAGCGTATTTTTCCGAACGATCTGGTGCCCCGCATCATTCCCGCCCGCGAATGGACACGCATCGAAAAAGGCCTCACACAGCGCCTTACCGCGCTGAATCTTTTTCTGCGCGACATTTATCACGAAGGCCGCATCCTCGCCGAAGGCGTTGTCCCGCGCGAACTCATCTATGGCTGCAGGCATTTTCGCCGCGAGATGCGCGGCCTCAACGTGCCCCGCGACATCTACGTCAACATTTGCGGCACCGACCTGATCCGCTTGCCCGACGGCGAATTTGCCGTCCTGGAAGACAATCTGCGCGTTCCCAGCGGCGTTTCTTACATGCTGGCCAACCGCAAAGTTCTCAAGCGTGTTTTTCCGTCGCTGTTTCGCGACTACGGCGTCTGGCCGATTGATCACTACCCGCTGGCGCTGCTGGCTACGCTGCGTTCGCTCGCGCCCGAAAATGCCGCGTATCCCAACGATCCGACCACGGTTCTGCTCACGCCGGGTGTTTCCAACTCCGCCTATTTCGAACACACTTTTCTCGCGCAGCAAATGGGCATCGAGCTTGTCGAAGGCCGCGACTTGCTGGTGCACGACAATCTTGTGTACATGCGCACCACCGCAGGTTTGCGCCGTGTCGACGTTATCTATCGCCGCGTGGACGATGATTTTCTCGATCCGCTGTGCTTTCGCCCCGATTCCATTCTCGGCGTGCCCGGACTTTTCAACGCCTACCGCGCCGGCAACGTCACGCTGGCCAACGCCATTGGTACCGGCATCGCCGACGATAAGGCGGTCTACGCCTACGTTCCGCAGATCATTCGCTACTACCTCAGCGAAGATCCCATCCTCCCCAACGTTCCGACTTTCCTCATGACCGACCATGCTCAGCGCCAGCACGCCCTCGTCAACCTGGAAAAAATGGTGGTGAAAGCGGTCGGCGAATCCGGCGGCTATGGCATGCTCATCGGCCCGCAAAGCACCGCGCAACAGCGCGAAGAGTTCCGCGCGCTCATTTTGGCCGACCCGCGCAATTACATCGCGCAGCCGACACTATCTCTCTCCTGCGCTCCCTGCCTGATCGATGGCGAAGTGGAGTCGCGCCACATCGACCTTCGTCCATATATCTTGATGGGCGACAAAGTGACGCTGGTGCCGGGTGGTCTGACGCGCGTAGCTCTCCGCCCTGGTTCTCTGGTGGTCAACTCCTCGCAAGGCGGCGGCAGCAAGGACACGTGGGTCTTGCGCGATGGCGACCGCCTCGCCGGAGCCAATCCGTCATGAGGCCCCCGCGCAACTATTACGTCCGCACGTTCCAGCGCGAAGCCGGCATGCTTTCGCGCGTTGCGGATAATTTGTATTGGATGAGCCGCTACCTCGAACGCGCTGAACACACCGCTCGCCTTCTAGATGTCGAGCTTCAGTTGTGGCTCGACCAATCGCCTGAAGTTGGTGCCGGCCGCTGGCGTTTTCTGGTAGATGCGCTGCAAGTCCGCGGCATGGAGGGCCGCCTCGACCCCCTGCAGCTCGCCGAAACACTCGTCTTCAGCCGCGAGAACATTTCCTCCATCGTTTCCTGTGTTTCCGCCGCGCGCGAAAATCTTCGGCACGTGCGCGAACAGTGTAGTTCCGAAATGTGGGAGCAGCTCAATAAACTGTATTTGCAGGTGATCGAGCGCCGTCCGGAAAAAGGCTGGATCCTCAATTCTCACGAGCTCTTTCGTTCCGTCCAGGAAAGCGCACATCTGTTTCAGGGCATTACTGATGGCACTATGAGCCACGGCGAAGGCTGGCAATTCATCCAGCTCGGCCGCTATGTCGAGCGCACCGATACACTTGCAGCGTTGATGGACACGCATTTCAAGCGTACTGCGCATCCAACCGATCAGCCGGTAGACAGCGCCGAATACCTCGGCTGGGTAGGGCTATTGCGCGGCTGCGCGGCGTTCGAAGCCTACTGCAAGGCGCAAACCGCTGAAATTCGCCCTCTTCGCGTGGCGGAATTCTTGATTCTTAATCCCGAGCTGCCCCACTCCGTCCGTTTTTCCGTGGACCGCATGAACGCCGCGCTGCACATCATCGGCGACCTCACCGAACGTCGCGAAAAAATCCCTTCGCGCATCGCGGGCCGCCTGCGCGCCAAGCTCAGCTTCAGTCAGATTGAAGAGGTCATGGAAGGCGGCGTCGCTGCGTATCTCGAGGCGGTACGCAGCGAGTGCGCCGAAATCCATTCCGCCATCCACCAGATTTACTTCGACTATTCGATTGAGGCCGAACTGGCGTCCTGACCCGTGGCCTATTCCATCAAACACGTCACCACGTTCCGCTATCACCCCGCGGTCGGCGAAAGCGTCATGGAAGTCCGCACCCAGCCGCGCTCCGACCTGCGCCAGCGTTGCATCACGTTTTCTCTCGATGTGAATCCGCGCGCCAACGTCATGATGTATCACGATTTTTTCGGCAACGCTGTCCATCACTTCGACGTTCCCGGCCGCCACACGCTGATCGAAGTCACCGCTCAGGCCATCGTGGAAGTGAATCCCACTCCGCGACTGCTCGGCGAAACCAGCTGGGACGAACTCGACACACGCGTGGCGGAAGGCGATTACTGGGAGATGCTCCTCCCCAGCCAATATGCGAAGCCTACCGTTCTGCTTACTGAGCTTACGGAGGAACTTCGCCTCGAGCGCCGCGAAACTCCGCTCGCGCTCTTGTTGGAACTTAACCAGTCCCTTTACGACAAATTCGACTACGTTCCCAACAGCACCAAAGTGGATTCACCCATTGATGACGCTCTCCGCGCGCGCCGCGGAGTCTGCCAGGACTTCGCGCACATCATGATCGCGCTGGTGCGCCAGCTCAAAGTTCCTTGCCGCTACGTTAGCGGTTATCTCTACCACGAGGATAAAATCAAGGATCGTTCTCCCGAGGGCGCCACCCACGCCTGGGTCGAAGCATTTCTCGGCGAAGCCGGCTGGGTCGTTTTCGATCCAACCAACAACCTTCTCGGTTGCGAACGCCACATCCACGTCGCGGTCGGCCGGGACTATGCGGACGTGCCTCCGACTCGCGGCGTTTACAAAGGTGAAGCCGAAAGCGAGCTCAGCGTCCGCGTCATGGTTTCTTCCGTGAATTCGCCGCAGCCGGAAGATTTGCCGCCCGCGATGATTTTCCGCAGCCGCCGCCCTGAAACCAAAGCTCCCTCACTGATCGAACAACAGCAACAACAACAGTAACGCGCCATCAAGCGACGGGTTTAGGCGGGATCAGGGCCACTGCACATCGAATGCGTAAATCTCTTGCGAGCTGATGTCGCGCACAGTCAGCAAAACATCGCCCGGCCCCAAACCGGTCCACGAGCCGGGCCCGAACGGCCCGGGAAACATGCGAAAATTCTGAAAAGAGGTGACTCGCTCCGGCCGCGGATCGCTCAAGCGCACGCGAAAATATCCCGGTTCGTTGTTGATCAGCGTGTCGAAATACACCGAACTTCCGTCCGCCGACTACGCCAGGTACCCGACGAATCCTGGCCCGTGCGGCAAACTTCGCCCATGCCGCCTGCGCCTAAACGGCGAAGCACGCGGTAATGTGAAACCGTTTCGCCGATCATGTGTGACCTGTGTTGCGGCTTATCTTAGGGTGTTAGAACCGGGCGGTCAACGCTATGGAGATTCACTACTTAAAAAAATTGCGCGATTGAAATTGCAACGAGGCCGGCAAATGCTCCGCGAAATACTGCCAGTCGTGCCGCCCCGGATAGATGTGCGCTTCGTGCGCAGTGTGCCGCGAGCCCAGTATTTTATCCAGCGATTTCGCCCCTTCTTCAAAACCGTAATCATCCTGTTCGCCACAATCAAAATAGATTTTCAGGCCGGAAAGATTCGCGGTTCGCGCGAGCGTCATGGGGCTGTTCCGTTGCCAAAATGCGGGATCGGGCGGCGACCCGAACGTTTCGCCCAGCACGCGCGAGCGCATTCCGCTCCCTGCGCTGGGCGATGCCACAGCCGGAATCCGATCGATCAGTGCGGGGCTGTGCGCGCTGACGGCGGCAAAAAGCTCCGGATGGCGGAAACCTAGATGCAACGCGCCGTAGCCTCCCATGGAAACGCCGCTGACTCCACGATTTGCTCGCCCCGGGTGGATGCGATAGCGCGACTCGATGGCGGGTAAAAATTCCTGAACCAGGAAGTCCTCGTAGCGCACTTTGCCGCTGTGCGAATTGATATAAAACGTTGCGCCCGCCTCGGGCGTGACAATCAGGAATTCCCCGATCTCCTTGCGCTCCCACAAATCCTGCACCAGGTTGAACGCGCCGCCGTGCACAAACATCTGTTCGTTGTCGCCCAGCCCATGAAAGAAATAGAGGACGGGGAACTTACGCGCTTTGTCGCTGTCGTAACTGGGCGGCAGCACGGCGCAGTAGTTCACCGGATGGCCGAGGATCCTGCTCGGTAAAGGCTTGCATTCAATGCGGGCCGAAGCAGCAGCTGCGAAGACTGGGCAACACAGAAAAATCAAAATTGCCCAAGAAATGCCGCCCCCAAATCGCTCGTTTGTCATTGGTGTCTCAATTGCAAGTAGGTGCTTACCCAGTGCCCCGGTTTCGGCGGCGCTGAAAATGTTCCTTTCAGCAGCGCTTCGCGAGCGCAGGAGCCGAGTTTGGTTGTCGGGCTAAGCAGAACTTCTTTGACCGCGCCAGCCTTATGCAGCTTCATCAAGATCCAGAAGCTGGTTAGGTCGCCACCGGAGGACTTTTTACACTCCCGCAGCGCGGCCAAGTACTCTTGCTGAAATTCCTTTCCGATCTGCTCGTCGTACGCCTTGCCTTCGCTGGTACGCAGGTTAGCCTCCACGGCGGCGCGGGCCTCCGCGAGGCTGGTAGGTTTGTCTTGGGAGAAGCAAAGCGAAGCGGCAGGCGCGGAGAAGCACACGGCTAAAAGGAGGGCATGAACTATTTCTCTCCGACGAATCACGGCCAAGTATCGCATGAGTTGGCGGTCCTACTCATAACGTAGCGCATCCACAGGATTGAGTTTCGCCGCCCGCGAGGCGGGATAAAGTCCAGCGATCAGGCTGACCAAGAGAGCGAACGCGATTGCTCCGCCAATCAGCCACCACGGCACCGAGGAAATCTGCACGCCCGGCAAATCCTGCCGTTTCAAATAAATGTTCGTTCCCAGGGTCAAGGTTTGCCCGATGAGCCAGCCGAAGAAAACACCAAACACTCCCCCCGCCAGCCCCATCACCCCCGCTTCCACAAAGAACAACTGCTTTACGTCGCTGTCCGCTGCTCCCAGCGCTTTCAGCACGCCGATTTCGCGCCTCCGTTCCAGAATTGCCATCACCAGGGTATTGATAATTCCCAGCGTGGCCACGGCCAGCGCCAAGCTGCCGAAAATTCCCAGCAGCAAATCAAACACCGAAAAGAAAATCCGCAAACTTTTCGACGCGTCCAGCAGCGAAAACGCTCCGAATCCCATTTCCTTGATCTTCGCTTCTGTGGCGTCCACCAGCGAAGGACTCTTCACACGGACCGTCAGGCTCGCATACGCCGGCTTTTCTCCCGAAGTGTCGCGCAAAACATCGCGCAAATCGTTCACCTGAGCTGCGCGCAGCGTCTCCGCAACCGCGAGCGGAATCAACAGCCGCCCACTTCCAAAACCGCCAAATCCAGAAGCCGGCTCCGTCTCCACCACTCCAATGATCCGCAAATGCTTTTCTTTCGGCACGACGGAAAACCCGCCGCCCTCATTCGAGCCGTCCGGCGCCGCCAGCGCCTGTCTTTCCGCGTAACGCAGCACCAACTCCTTTCCAATCAACGACGAAGTTTGCGGATTCAATTCCTTTGCAAACTCCGCTTGCAGAATCGCCTCATCCGCATTCGCCGCAGAAAAGAAATTTCCCTGCATGCCATCGAACGATCCGCTGGCTTTCGATGACTCCGGCATGCCCGCGACCATCGTGGCGAATGGTTTGCCGTCAAAACGTGCTTCGGTAAAAAAGCGAATCTGCGGATACACTTCAATCACGTTCGGCAGTTTCGTCAGTTCTTCCCGCGCATCTTCATTCAGCGGGCGAGCTTTTGGCGCGGCAGAGCGTGTCGCGGGCGGTCCGGCTCCCGGCCCTCGCAAATTGGTTTTCGGCGTGACAAAAATTGAGTCGAACAGGCCACTTTTGCTCAGCCGGCTGGTCGCCAACTGCTGCAATCCAACTCCCAGCGACAACATCGCCACCAGCGACGCCACTCCCACCGCCACACCCAGCGTCGTCAGTGAATTGCGCAAAATCGCTTCGCGCAAATTCCGCACGGCAAGCTCCGTCATGTCGCGCAGTTTCATTGCGATACCTTCGCTTCCGCCTGGGCGTAACCTGCAGTCGGGGTTGTCGAAAGCAGCTTGCCGTCGCCCATCGTCGCCAGCCGGTCTGCGAATTTCTCCGCCAGCGGCCGCTCGTGAGTCACCATAACAACCGTCATTCCGAGATGGCTCTGAATTTCTCGCAACAAAGTCAGGATCGCTTCGCCCGTGGCCGAATCCAGATTTCCCGTCGGCTCATCCGCCAGCAGAATCTTGGGGCGGTTCACCAGCGCGCGCGCAATCGCCGTCCGCTGTTGTTCGCCGCCGGATAGTTCGCTCGGCCGGTGTCCCATGCGCTTGGTCAGGCGCACATGCTCCAGTGCTTCGCGTACCCGCGCCGCGCGATCATTGCGTTCCACTTCTGCCAGCCGCAAAGGCAACTCCACGTTCTCCTCCAGCGTCATGCGCGGCAACAAATTGAACGACTGAAACACCATTCCCACCGTTTCGCGTCGATAGCGCGCCAACTCCAGCGAATTCAGCTCCGCCAGATTCCGTCCCGCGGCCACAATCGAACCGTTCGTCGGGCGGTCCAGTCCCGCCATCAAATTTAGCAGCGTGGACTTTCCCGACCCCGACGAACCCAACAACGCAAGAAATTCTTCAGATGGTACCGTCAGCGAGACATCATCCACTGCGCGAATGGATGCACCCCCCATCGCGTAGTGTCGGCAAACATGTTCGAGCTGAAATGCGTTCTGCTGGTTTAGACCCATGGTCGGTGTCATAAAGGAGTCATCTCAAGAGTACTACGTAGAGCCGGACAGAAAATTGCACCTGAACGCGGCCGCTGGCCCCGCTCGACACTTCTTTACGTTATAGAATCCGTGCCGAGCTGGAGGAACTCGTGAAACGATTTCTTGGTATAGGTATTGCCGCGACTCTATGCATACCCGGCGCGGCATACGCGCAAAAGCCGCCACTGCTTCCTGAAAAAGACGTCGCCGCTCTCGCCAACGAACTCAGCGGCGAAACGGCCAAGCGCAATCTCGAAGGCATCGCGCGTTTCCACCGCCAGCGCGGCTCCCAGGGCTTCCAGGAAGCGGCCGAACTCGTTGCCGAACGCCTCCGCGCCTACGGCCTCGCCGACGTTGCGATCCTGCGATTCCCGGCTGATGGAAAAATATTTTACGGCACACAGCGCTCCCGCCCCACCTGGGACGCGGAATTTGCTGAGCTTCGCGAGATGAAGCAACATCCCATTCGCTTCCAATCAGAAACTACAGGTGGCCCCGAGTTTCGGCTGGAATTTAGCGACGAAAGGATTGCCAGCTACGAAGCCGAACCCGTCGTCCTCGCCGAAGATAGTGAGAGCGCCGACGTCACTGCCGACCTGCTTGACGTTGGCTCAGGCCGCAAAGAAACCGACTACACCGGCAAAGACGTGAAAGGAAAACTCGTCCTCGTCAGCGAGCAGCCCGGCGCAGTGCAGGATCTCGCTATCGGCAAGTTCGGCGCCGCGGGCATCGTCAGCTCTGCGCAAAACCAGAAAACCGCTTGGTCCGGCGAAAATCAGGACGCTATTCGCTGGGGCCACCTAGATACGTTTTCTCCCAACAAAACCTTCGCCTTCATGGTGTCTCTGAAAGCGGCGCATCAATTCCGGTCGCGCCTCGCCGCCGGAGAAGAAATCACGCTGCGTGCCGCCGTAAAAGCCGGTCCGCATCCCGGGAATTATGAAATCGTCACCGCCCTCGTCCCCGGCTCCGATCCCAAACTGAAAGACCAAGAAATCGCCTTCAGCTGTCACCTCGACCATCAGCGCCCCGGCGCCAATGACAACGCCAGCGGCTGCTCCGCCATCCTGGAAGTCGCCCGGACGCTGCAGAAGCTGGTCAGCGAAAAACAGCTCGCGCCGCCGGCCCGTACTATCCGCTTCATTTTCCCACCCGAAATCGAAGGCACCTTGACCCTGCTCAACAGCAGGCCCGAAATCGCCAAGCGTATCAAAGCCGTCATTCACATGGACATGGTCGGCGGCGGCTCCGAAACTAGGGCAGTGTTCCACGTGACACGCGGACCCCTGAGCCTCCCGAGCTTCGTCCACGACGTCGCCTGGGCCTTGGCCGATTGGCTCAACGACCAGTCCTACCAGTTCGCCGCCACCGGCAAAGCCGCCTATCCGATGGTCGCCTCCGAAGGCGGCAAGGAACCCCTCCGCGCCGAATACTCCGCCTTCACCATGGGTAGCGACCACGACGTCTATCAAGAGTCCTCGTTCGGCATTCCCGCCATCTATCTCAACGATTGGCCCGACCGTTTTATCCACACTAACTTCGACTCCGCCGCCAACATCGATCCCACCAAGCTCAAACGAGCCGCCTTCATCGGCGCCGCCAGCGGTTATTTCCTGGCGAGGATGACCGGTGCCGACTATGGCGCGCTCCTAAATGTCATCAAAGCAAACCAATACGAACGAACCGGGCAAACCCTGCGAAAGGCATCGCAACTTTCCGAAGACGAAAGAAGAAACTTGCTCGGCGAATTCGTTCGCAGCGAGCAACGGCTGGCAATGTCGATTGATTCGATCGTCCCCGTTTCAATCCGCGGAGACGAAACGCGCCCGCCGCTTCCGAGAGAGGACATTCGGCTGGAACAATTGGCGAAACAGCCGGCTCTCGGCGCGCCTCTTCCCAACTGGAAGAGGAGACCCGAACCCCAAGGCCCGCTCACCGTTTTCGGCTACGACTATTTCGCCGATCACGCCAGATCCGCCGGCATAGCCACTCCCAAACTTCTCGATTATCAGGGATTTTGGGGCAGCGGCGAAGAATACGCCTACGAAGTGCTCAATTTCGCCGATAACAACCGCAACGCGCACCAGATCCGCGACGCCGTTTCCGCGGAATACGGACCAGTTCCACTGGAACTGGTTCTCGAGTACCTGCAGGATCTGGAAAAGGTCGGCGTCGTGGAACAGATGAAAGTGAAATAGATCAGTTCAGGAAATAATCCCCAGCGGTTTGGCGACTTCGGCCAGAGTGTCGGCAGCCTGCAACAGGTGCTCTTTCTTGTGGCCGGCGCTGACAATCGCCCGCAACCGCGCTTTCCCTTCCGCAACGGTCGGGTACCCCACCGCTGGCGCGAACACGCCGGCATCGAACAGCTTTTTCGAAAACTCGAAGGCCTTGGCCGCGTCACCCACGTGAATCGGCACAATCGGCGTTTCACTCGCCTTGAACTGGAAGCCCCGCTTCTTGAGTTCGCGTTTGAACAGTTTCGTATTCGCCCAAAGTTTTTTCACCAGTTTTTCGCCGGCCGGCGAATCCAGCAGCGTAAATGCCGCCATGCAAGCCGCCGCCGTAGCTGGCGGATGCGAAGTGGAAAAAAGAAACGGCCGCGCCCGCAGGTACAGAAAATCAATCAGGTCGCGCGAGCCGCACACGTAGCCGCCCATTGCGCCAATCGCTTTGCTCAGCGTTCCCACCTGAATGTGCACGCGGCCATGGCAGTTGAAATGGTCAATCGTTCCGCGTCCCCCGCGTCCCAGCACGCCGCTCGCGTGGGCGTCGTCCACCATCATGATGCAGTTGTATTTCTCCGCCAGGTCGCAGAGGTCCGGCAGAAGTGCGATGTCGCCGTCCATAGAAAACACGCCGTCGGTAATGATC
>DASSYL010000188.1:0-4009 GCA_035703315.1 Candidatus Acidiferrum sp.
AAATTGCCTTTCAAACTCAGGATCCATCCACTCCGGGAAAAGAGAAGGAGGCGCAGGGTCTTTTCCTACCAGCCGCAAAAAGCCGGTGCGAAGTCCGACGCCTAGCGCGGGTAAGCGGCGACGCGAGAGTACGTAATGCAGCACCAGCAACGCCGCGTGCGTCTTCCCGGAGTGCGACGCCACATGGCGGAGGAATGGTGCGGCTTGCGCCCGCAAGGTTTCATCTCCTCCGTCGCCCGTCAGCACCACTCGCGAATCCGCACGGAATTGCGAAACGTAAAACGGCTGGAGACCGGGGTAGGGGCAATCGTACGGCTCGGGCAGCCTGAAGGGCCCGTCGTCCGCGCCTTCCACGGGAAGGATGTGAGCCTGATGAATCAACTGACAAGGAAGATCGAGACATGCCGCAAAATCCCGAGCCAATGGGCCGTCTTCATCCTGAAAGAGCGGATAAAAATCGAGCGTGAATGCGCTAAGTCTCAGATTGCCTCTGGTGTTTTGGTTTTGGCGATGGGCAACCGCGGCGGCGGCGACGCTAGTCGAGTCGAGGCCACCGCTCAAAAGGATGGTCGTTTCGGATTCTGGCAGACGATCGCCAACGGCCTGTGCAAACAACCGCCGAAATTCCGCGAGCACCTCGCTATCCCGCGCTCGCAACAGTCGTTCCTCAATAGGGTAGCTAGTGATGGAGCGTGCGGAAAAGCCGCGCGAAGAAAACTCCAAGAGGCTTCCCACTGGAAGCCTGCGAGCGTCAAAGTAGATCGTTCTTTCAGGCTCGTAGTGCGGCGCGCCAAGCAGGAAATTGGCAATGAACTGCCGGTCAAAGTCCAGACGATCGACGCTTCCCGATGTTACGAGCGCTTGCAGTGTGTTGCTGAAAATCAGTTGGTTGTTCCTTCGCGAATAGAAAAACGGCCTCGCTCCCGTGAGGTCGCGAAACGCATACAGCTTGCGCTCGCGCGGCTTCCACAACACAAAGCTAAAATCGCCATCGAGTTCCGGCAGCGCTTCAATGCCAAAGTGCGCCACAAATTGCAGCACGAGCTGTTCATCTGTTGTTGCTGGCGAGACCGCAGCCCCGTGCTGCTGCAGTTTGCCGATTAAGTCATCGCGGCCGTCGCACCGTGCTTCGCCAAGAAAAAAAATTTCCCCATCGAGCGTGACCGGCTGCTCGGAGGATTGCGGCGCCGGGCCTATTGTCAGCAACGAAAATGCGAACGAAACGCCGTCTTGGGTGAATTGTTGCTGTGCGTCCGGCCCGCGAAACGCAATCGCTTCCGCCATGCGCGCAATCACCGCGCGATCAATCTCGTCAGTTTCCAGTGTTGGCTCGATTCGAACAATGCCCGCGAAACCGCTCACAAGATTTCCCCGGAAAATTCTTTGGCAAAAGCGGCGTAGTGAAGATGCGCACCTTCCAGCTCGCCGATCGCTTCGCCGTTTCGCTCTACCCAGGCGTGCGCTTCCAATCTGTCGCCGGATTTCCGCGCGCCAATGCGCAGTTGCGTGGCGATTCCCCGCCGCGCCAGCAGCCACCACAAAGCCAGGGATCGCTCTAAACAAGTGGAGGAAATCAGAGAGTAGCGCGCCGCCGCCAGTACCATCCGGCAAACCTGTTTTGTCTCGTCGGCCGCTACAGCCTCGGACACCACAGCCAAACCGCGGCCAACTCGCAACTGCAATGTTCGTTGTGTTGCGTGGAATCCACGCCACCGCAGGCTCGCTCGAATCAGCAGCATCAGCAGTAGCGCCTGCACGAAGTCTCTCTTCGCGCCACGCGGCAGCGTGTTAAACCGGCGAAGTCTTGCCAACATCGGTGGTTTGCAATTCGATCAATCCGTTGTCAAGAAGGTGCTGCAGCAACTTGGTGAGGTCCGTCCGCAGCGTCTCGGGCGGGGCATCGTATTCTTCCACTAGTTGCGCCAGTGCCACTTCTACCGTAGCTGCCGCCGTCACCAGCTGCCACATCCGCGTGCCTACGGCATCCAGCCCAAAATACTTTTCCGTCTCCAGATTCAACAACACCGATTCCTGGTCCAGAAAACGAATCAACACATGGGACGGAATTACGGCGCGCTCCGAAAACGTGATCATAGCGCTGCCCTTACCTTTCTCTTTTTTTCTATGGCTGGGACAGCTTCCACAGGTATTGCACCACAACTGGCAGGTATTCTAACGTTGCCGGACGATTCTGACTATGGCTCAACGCTTTGGATAATAGCTTTAGCAGTCAGCAGGTGGGCGGTCGTACGCTCTGCCAGCGGGCACAAAAACAGGGCCAGCTTTTTGAGCCGGCCCTGTTCTCGCAATTCCAGTTTCCGTCTATGGTTTCTTCTTCTTGGCGCCCACTTGCGTGGTGATCCCGCCCGTCATTTGGTTCAGTTGATCCAGGCCTTGCTTGGCCTGCTGTCCATACGGCCCGTTCGGGTCCAGATCAATCGCTTTCTGATAGGCTTCGGCCGTTCCCGGCAATGGGGTAACCTCGATTTTGCCTGCTGTCTGTTTGTAAATGCTCGGATCTGCGACCAAAGCGGAAGCCAGCAAATACCAAGCTTTCGCGCTCTTCGGATCCAGCTCGGTCGCTTTCTTCAGCGGCTCAATCGCCTCTTTGTACTTCCCCACGTTCGATAGCGTAATGCCACAGTTCAGCCATGCCTGCGCCGCATTTGCAGGATCAATCTCCGCCGCCTTCTGGTATGCCGCCGTTGCGTCTTCAATCTTGTTTGCGCGGCCATAGATGCCGCCCAAATTGTTGTAATACGCGAATGAAGGCTTCAGCTCGATCGCCCGCTTGTAAGCCGCAATCGCATCGTCGGTGCGTCCCGCCGAATCATACGCATCGCCCAGCCGGGCCATGATCAATTGCAGGTTTGGATCCTTTTCGTTCGCAGCCGTCTTGGCCGCTTCAAACTCTGTTATCGCTTTGTTGCTGGTGTCCAGCACTTCCTGTTTGACCGCATCGCGCTGATCCGCCGGCGCCTTGGAAAGCTTGTCCCTCGCCTGTTTCACCAACTCCAACTGCGCCACGCCCGCGTCAAAGTGCTGCTTCATCCCCTGAAACTTTTGTTTGTCTTCTTCCTGCTTGGCGACCTGTTTCGCATAGTCCGGGTTGTTCTTTGCCGCGATTTCCTTGAAGTTCAAATCCGCCGGTACAGTCTGCCCCGCCGCTACTTTTACCTGCCCGGCTGGAAAAACTTGATTCGGCAATTGCACTGTCAGCGTGTAGACTCCGGAACGCAAATTATGGAACTCGTACTTCCCCTTCGCATCCGTCTTGGCCTCAAATTTTGTTCCTTGGTCGCTGGTTACCGTCACGCCCAGCTCCGGCCACGGATTGCCCTGCAGATCCAAAATTGTTCCGGTGATTCCGCTGTCTTGCGCCCCAGCGCGAGGCGCCAGACCCGCGACCACCATCGCAAACGCAAGCACAGCGAACGCACATGAATATGCCAGTCTCTTCATGCTCTGCTCTCCTTTTACGCCCAACGCGTCCACAACATGACCCCTTGCACCAACGTGACTGTTCCGGATCAAGGGAAGCTTCTACCCAAGCTTCGCGGGCTGCGTGGCTTTTATTATCACCTATTGGCCAGCAATTCCAAGTGCCAGGTCCCTGTGGCCGCCCCCAATTCAGCGCCGAACGGATGCCGCTCGCCGGTATGGAATCGGATCCGCGACACCGGCTTCTTCGAACGCGCGCAGGCGCAGCAAGCAGCTATCACACACGCCGCAGGCTTGCTCGGCATTCTGGTAGCACGACCAGGTTAGATGCAGTGGCGCTCCCAGCTCGATGCCCTTGCGGATAATCTCGCTCTTCTTCAACGCAATCACGGGCGTAACAATTTCAATCTGCGTTTCCGGCCGCGTGCCCACGCGAATCAATTCCTGGAACACTTTGTAATATTCCGGCCGGCAATCCGGATACCCGGAGCTGTCTTCCGCCACCGCCCCAATGTAAATCGCGCCCGCGCCGATCGCCTCGGCCCAGCTCACCGCCACCGACAGAAAA
>DASSYL010000178.1:0-4375 GCA_035703315.1 Candidatus Acidiferrum sp.
CTATAGGCATGACGCCAGAGACTGGGCTCTGCGTCCTCAACTTCATTTTCCGCCCTGTCTTGACCAGCGGCAATTGATAGAAAGGCACAAGGTTCCTGAGCGATACCTGTACCGACGATAAGCCGGCGGTAGCCGGAACGAAGCATGCCAATCGATGGCCAGCGCGGCGATTGGCCGCTCGCGGAAAAACGGATAAACTCTTAGGTTTACCGCGGGATTTTTTCCTGGGAATCTCTCCAGTCCATGGCCAATCAGCAGGTTGCCAGCAAATTTGTGCCTACCAGCACGGATGTCAATCCGTGGCTTATCGCCGTAGTAGTGTCGCTTGCCGCTTTTATGGAAGTTCTGGATACCAGTATCGCCAACGTGGCGCTGCCGCACATCGCTGGTGACTTGGGAGCCGGCACTGACGAGAGCACCTGGGTGCTGACGTCCTACCTCGTCTCGAATGCGATCATTTTGCCGGTTAGCGGTTGGTTCGTGGGAGTTTTTGGCCGAAAACGGTTCTTCATGCTATGCATTCTGATTTTTACGGTGAGTTCGCTGCTTTGCGGTGTCGCCTGGAGCCTGGGTTTTTTGCTCTTCGCACGAATCCTCCAAGGCGCGGGCGGCGGCGGATTGCAGCCTCTGGCGCAAGCGATCCTTGCCGATACCTTTCCACCCGAAAAGCGCGGTTTGGCGTTTTCACTTTACGGGGTGACGGCAATTGTGGCCCCGTCGATCGGGCCGACTCTCGGTGGATGGATCACGGACAACTACTCCTGGCGATGGATCTTCTACATCAATTTGCCGGTGGGTATCCTGGCATTGATGCTGGTGTACCGGTTGATCGAAGACCCGGCATACATCAGCCGGAATGTAGGCAAGTCGCTGCGGATTGACTACGTCGGGTTTGGGCTGCTAGCGCTTGGCGTCGGCGCGCTACAGATCTTGTTGGACAAGGGTCAGGAGGATGATTGGTTCGGGTCGCACTTTATCGTTTCCTTGGCAATAATCGCTGTAGTGTGCCTGGTATCGCTGGTGGTCTACGAATGGCGGCACAACGAGCCCATCATAGACGTGCGGCTGTTCAAGAACGGGAACTTTGCTGCGGCCAACATGATGATGTTCATGGTCGGGGCGATTTCGTTTGCCTCTACGGTGCTAATGCCCCAGTTTTTACAGACGCTGCTCGGCTACACGGCGCAAAAGGCCGGCTTGGTGATGTCCGTGGCCGCGGTGATGCTTTTACTGGAACTTCCCTTGGTGGGGCAATTGACCACGCGTGTCCAGGCGCGGTACCTGATCGCCTTTGGCTGGCTGGCGCTGACGTGCACGATGTTCCTTTCGACCAAGCGCATCGATTTACAGATCAGCGCGGGATCGGCTACCTGGCTACGCATTTTGCAGTACGTGCCGTTGGGCTTTGTCTTCATTCCTTCGTCCACCGCTGCGTACAACGGAATTCCGGGAGAAAAAAACAATGCGGTGGCCGGGATGGTCAACTTCGTCCGCAATATCGGCAGCAGCGTAGGTACGTCCGTGGTCACGACCATGCTCGCGCGGCGTTCCCAATTCCACCAAGACCGCCTCGTGGAACACGCCACCGGGATGAATTTTCAAAACGCGATCAGCGCTGCAGCGGCACAACTGGTGCAAAGCGGACTGAGTTTCGCGGATGCGCAGCGGCACGCGCTGGCGCGATTCTACGCCGGCCTACAGGCGCAAGCGACATCCCTGGCATACATCGACACATATTTTGTGCTGTCGGTCGCGGCCGGCTTGATGTTTCTGCTGTCCTTCACGCTGCGGAAAAACAATCCACGGGCTGCCGCAAAGGTTGCCGCGCACTAGGCCGGCGAGTAGCTGGCAAGTCAATCCCAACTCGGCGTACAAGAAAAAAGGGACGCGATCGATTGCGTCCCTTTGAAGTTTGTGGCGCCATAAGCGCCGTTGCGGTTGGCTAAACTTCCGTCGCTGCGTCCGCTTCGCCTTCGAGTTCCCCATCCTTGCCGAGAAAGTCTAGGCCCGTGCCGTCGTCGGCCATCAGTTCGGTGGCTTCGGGCAGCAGCTCTTCGACTGGCGCGGGAGGCGGCATTTCCGTCAGCAACTGCAGGCTACGGTAGTGCTCGAGGCCCGTTCCGGCGGGAATCAGGCGGCCCATGATGACGTTCTCTTTCAGCCCGCGCAGGTAGTCCACCTTGCCAGCGACAGCGGCTTCGGTGAGCACGCGAGTCGTTTCCTGGAAGCTGGCTGCGGAGATGAACGAGTCGGTCGAAAGCGACGCCTTGGTAATGCCAAGGAGCAACGGACGGCCTGTTGCCGGGCGGCCCCCTTCGGAGATCACGCGGTCGTTCTCTTCGCGGAAGCGGAACTTGTCCACCTGCTCCTCGAGAAGGAACGTGGTGTCGCCTACGTCTTCGACTTTGACCCAGCGCATCATCTGACGAACGATGGTCTCGATGTGCTTGTCGTTGATATTCACGCCCTGTAGGCGGTAAACCTCTTGAATCGCGTTCACGAGGTAGGCCTGGGTGAACTTTTCGCCGAGCACGGCCAGCAAGTCATGCAAGTTGAGCGGGCCATCGATCAAAGCCTCGCCGGCCTTGACGTGCTCGCCTTCCTGCACGTTGATGTGCACGCCGCGCGGGATGGAGTATTCCTTAGTGGTCTTCCCGTCTTCGCTTTCGACGTAGATCTTGCGCAGACCCTTGCTGATTTCGCCGTAACGGACCACGCCGTCGATTTCGCCGATAACCGCCGGATCGCGCGGCTTTCGGGTTTCGAACAGTTCAACCACGCGCGGCAGACCGCCCGTGATGTCCTTGGTCTTGGTGGTTTCCCGCGGAATCTTCGCGAGAATGTCGCCTGGCTGCACTTCGTCGCCGTCCTGCACCATCAAGTGCGCGCGGGAAGGCATAAGGTACTTTTTCTTGACCTTGCCGGAGCTGTCGCGGATCAGAATCGCCGGCTGGTGCTTTTCGTCGCCGGGCGGCAGAGTCACCACCAGCTGCGAAAGGCCGGTAACTTCGTCCACTTGCTCTTCAATGGTCAAGCCGGGGCGCAAATCGTCAAACTTCACCGAGCCGCCGGTTTCCGTGAGAATCGAGAAGGTGAACGGATCCCATTCGGCCAGGCTCTGGCCGTGAGTCACGCTGTCGCCCTCCGCCACGCGAAGACGCGCGCCGTATACGACGTGGTAGCGTTCCTTTTCGCGGCCCTTTTCGTCCACGATGGCGATTAAGCCGGAACGATTCATGGCGATGGAAGTGCCACCGCGGCCCTCGACGAACTTCATGTCCACGAACTTCACGATACCGTTGTTCCGGGCTTCGATCGTGGAGCGTTCGCTGACGCGGGTGGCTGTTCCGCCGATGTGGAAGGTACGCATGGTGAGCCGGGTGCCGGGTTCGCCGATGGACTGCGCGGCGATGACGCCGACCGCTTCGCCGAGTTCGACCATTCGTCCCGAAGCGAGGTTGCGGCCATAGCACAGCGCGCAAACTCCGCGGCGGGATTCGCAGGTGAGCACGGAACGGATGCGGACCCGCTCGATGCCTGCAGCCTGCACGGCATTTGCCAGCTCTTCGGTGATTTCCTGGTTGACCTCGACGATCACGTGGCCTTCGAAATCCTTGATCTTGTCGAGCGAAACGCGGCCCACGATGCGGTCGCGCAACGGTTCGACTTCGACGCCGGCCTCGATGATGGGCTCGACGTAGATGCCTTCGCCGGTCCCGCAGTCGAGTTCATTGATGATGACGTCTTGCGCCACGTCCACGAGGCGGCGGGTCAGATAGCCCGAGTCTGCGGTCTTAAGCGCAGTGTCGGCCAAACCCTTGCGGGCGCCGTGGGTGGAGATGAAGTACTGCAGCACGGTGAGGCCTTCGCGGAAATTCGAAGTGATCGGCGTTTCCATGACTTCGCCGGACGGCTTGGCCATGAGGCCGCGCATACCGGAAAGCTGCCGAATTTGCTGCTTCGAACCGCGGGCGCCGGAGTCCGCCATGACGTACACCGGGTTGATGACGCCTTCCTTGTCGTGGCCCTCGAGCGCCTTGAACATTTCGTCGGCAACTTTTTCCGTGATGTCGCCCCAGATGGAAATGATCTTGTTGTAGCGTTCGCCGTGGGTGATGGCGCCGTCGAGGTACTGCTGCTGCACCTTGACGACTTCCTTTTCGGCGTTGTCCACCAGCTTCGATTTGTCGCTCGGAATGAGCATGTCGTCGATGCCGATGGAGATGCCGGACTTGGTGGCGTAGGTGAAGCCGAGCGCCTTCAGGCGATCGAGCAACGCAACGGTGCCTTCCAGGCCATAGCGCAGGTAGGCGTAGTAAACGAGCTGCTGCACGCCCTTTTTCTTCAACAGGCCGTTAATGAAGGGCATATGCGA
>DASSYL010000393.1:0-9493 GCA_035703315.1 Candidatus Acidiferrum sp.
AAAAATTGACCTGACCCGAATGGCCGGCGATATCACTCGGGAACTGCAATCCAGCGAACCGGAGCGCAACGTCGCGGTAAAAGTTGGCAAAGGACTGAAGGTTGACGGAGACAACCGCCTGGTGCGCGTTGCCCTGCAGAATTTGCTCGGTAATGCCTGGAAGTTCACCTCCAAGCGCCAGGATGCTCAAATCGAATTCGGCAAGCTGAACTCGCACGGCGGCAGCACATATTTTGTGCGCGATAATGGTGCAGGATTCGACCCGGCCTATGCCGCGCGCCTGTTTGGCGCTTTTCAGCGCCTTCACTCCATGGACGAATTACCCGGAACCGGTATCGGCTTGGCCACCGTGCAACGGATCGTTCACCGCCATGGAGGCAAGGTTTGGGCTGAGGGAGCCGTGAACCAGGGCGCGACCGTTTATTTCACGCTGGAATCCGACCACATGAGCGGAGGAACTGAATGGAAGAAAGCGTAATCCTGCTTGTCGAAGATAATCCAGATGATGAAGCGCTCACGCTGCTTGCTTTGAAGAAAAACAATATCCGCAATGAAGTAGTCATCGCCCGCGACGGTGTCGAAGCTCTCGACTATCTGTTTGGCACCGGTGCATATGTGGGGCGCGACCTGACCGCAATGCCGCAGGTGATTCTGCTGGATTTGAAGTTGCCAAAAGTGGATGGCTTCGAAGTCCTCGAGCGCATTCGATCCTCCGAAACGACAAAGCTCCTGCCCGTCGTGATCCTCACTACCTCGAGTGAAGATCAGGATCGCATTCGCGGATACGGTCTGGGCGCCAACAGCTTTGTGAGAAAGCCGGTCGAGTTCGACAAATTCATCGAAGCGGTTCGGCAGCTGGGGCTTTATTGGCTGATTCTAAATGAGGCTGCGCCTGTTGCGCGGAGACCCTAGTGCCCACACCCCTTCGCGTCTTGTTTATCGAAGATTCCGAGGATGACGCCACACTGCAAGTGCGGCTGCTTCGCCAGGCTGGTTATGATGTGGCTTACACCCGCGTCCAATCCGCCGAGGAGCTGAAGGCGGCCCTGCGAAGGCCCTGGGACATCGTGATTTCCGATTACTCCATGCCTCATTTCAGCGGCACGGAAGCTCTGAAAGTTGTTCGCGAAATAGGAGTCGACGTTCCTTTCGTTTTCGTTTCCGGAACCATAGGCGAAGACGCGGCCGTCGCGGCCCTGAAGGTTGGCGCGCAAGACTACCTGATGAAATCCAATCTTGGCCGCCTGATCCCGTCTGTCCAGCGGGAGTTGCGCGAGTCGGACGAACGCAAGCAGCGCAGGCAGCTCGAAGAGCAGGTGCACCAGCTGCAGCGATTCGAAGCGATCGGACGCCTAGCGGGCGGCGTGGCCCACGACTTCAACAATGTTATCGGCGCCATCATGGGCTGGGCGGAAATCGGCGCGAACGCCGCGCACCCAGGCAGCGAGCTGCAAGACAAGTTTCTGAAGATTCGTTCGCAGGCAGATCGTGCTTCCGGTCTCACCCGGCAACTGCTGGCTTTCGCACGCCGCCAGACGCTCCAACCCTGCAACACCAGCTTGAACGAACTGGCGAAAGAAACCATCAGCCTGCTTCGCAATGTGATCGGCGAACGCATCGAAATTCAGCTGCAGCTCGCGGACAATTTGGATGTGATTTGGGCTGACCCCGGCCAAATCGAGCAAGTTCTGATGAACTTGAGCCTGAATGCTCGCGATGCCATGCCCGGTGGCGGGCGCCTTCTCGTCGAAACGAGAAACGTCATGGTCGGTGAAGACTATCAGCGTCTTCATCCTTACGCCGTGCCGGGCAATTATGTGCTACTTCGCGTACTGGACACCGGTGTGGGCATGGACGGCGAGACCATGGCTCACATTTTCGAACCGTTTTTTACAACGAAAGAATCGGGCCAGGGTACGGGACTTGGTCTGGCAACCGTTTACGGCATCGTCAAACAGCACAAGGGTTTCATCGATGTTGACAGCGCTCCGGGACAAGGAACCGCGTTCCGCGTCTATCTGCCACTTGGCAATGGCCCCGCCGAAGTAAGCGACAAACCTGTGGTCTTTGCCATGCGCGGCGGCTCGGAATGCGTTCTTATCGCGGAAGACAACGACGACTTGCGGGACGCGGCTCAGGAAATTCTGCACAGCCTGGGCTACCGGGTAATCACTGCAAAGGACGGTGCAGAAGCGCTGCGCGTGTTCGAGCAGGATAAGCACGCCATCGACCTGGTCTTCCTGGACGTAGTCATGCCGAAACTGAACGGACCAGATGCCTATCTGCAAATGGCTGCCTTGAAGCCCGGCTTGCCTGTCTTGTTTACTACTGGATATGCCTCCGAGGTTAGTCTCGTTCCGATTAAAACCCACGAACCGGCTACCGTGCTGCAAAAACCATACGGCTCGCAGTACTTAGCTCAAAAGCTCCGCGAGAAATTGGATAGGAAAAAACCGCAGTAGCATCGCTGCTGGTTCGGATTGCATACTCGACTGTTGCCAGGCAACGCTCGGAAACAATCCCGACGGTGCTATGCTTCGTTCTTCGTCTGTCGATGTTTGTAAGGGAGGCTCGACGGTTCCGAAGTGATCCTCCACATGACCGAAAAATGGAATGCCACGCTGTACGATGCGAAGCACGCCTTCGTTTGGGAAAAAGCCCGCGGATTGCTCGAATGGCTGGCGTCGCAAAAAGGCGAGCGGATTCTCGACCTCGGTTGCGGAACCGGCCAGCTCTCCGCGGAAATCGCGGCAACCGGCGCCGAAGTCGTCGGCGTCGATCGCTCGGCGGAGATGATCGCTGAAGCCCGCGGCAAGTTTCCGTCATTAAGTTTCGAGGTCTGCGACGCCCGCGCGCTACCTTTCGCGAACGAATTCGACGCCGTTTTTTCCAACGCCGCGCTGCATTGGATTCCGCAAGCCGAGCAAGTCGTCGCCGGAATCGCCCGCGCCCTCAAGCCGGACGGCAGGTTCGTGGCGGAATTCGGCGGCATTGGCAACGTGCGCCATGTCGTCGCCGCCTTGGAAAGAGCCCTCGCTGAACTTGGCGTTTCACCCGAAGGAGCGAATCCCTGGTATTACCCAAGCATCGCCGAATATTCCAATCTCCTTGAGAGGTGCGATCTCGAAGTTCGCCAAGCGCTTCTCTTCGATCGGCCCACGCAACTCGAGGACGGCGAACGCGGCTTGGAGATATGGATCAACATGTTCGGCGACTCGTTTCTGCGTCGGGTTCCCGAAGCTCAACGGGCGCTCTTCCTACGCGCCGTCGAACAAGCCGCCCGCCCGGCGCTTTGGAAGTCCGAGCACTGGGAGCTCGACTACCGCCGCCTCCGCCTGGCCGCGTGGAAGTCGCCAGCTGGAAGCAACTCGCTAGTGGCCTTGAGATCTCCGCCACAATCTGTTGCGTAGCCCTTTACACTCACTGGTGTACATGCTACATTTTCCTCCCGTACCGCCATCCGAAATCGTCACCTGCAAAGGTGGCAGCGCCAGGCGGCTGGGCCTCTGACTGAGAACCTGCCAAACGTGTGTCTCGTCAATGACTTACGAGTCTTGACAGACAGCTTTCACCGCACCGCGGCGAAAGCATCGCGAAAAGAAACCCTCCATCAGGGAACGATGAGTCGTCTCTCTTCGCGCTGGGTGTGTTTGGCCCCTTGCCGTCTTTCTTGCATGGCGCGATTGTTTTAGAGACCAAAGGGGACAACTTGCTCAAACTCCGCAAAGTGGAAATCACGGGATTCAAGTCGTTCTGCGAACGCACCGTGGTCACGTTCAGCGGCACCGGAACCACCTGCATCGTCGGCCCCAATGGCTGCGGCAAATCCAACGTAGTGGACGCCATCAGCTGGGTCCTCGGCGAACAAAGCCACAAGTCCCTCCGCGCCGGCCGCATGAGCGACTGCATTTTCAACGGCACAGTGAAGCGCCCCCCGATGGGTCTCGCCGAAGTCACCATCACTCTCGAAGACCCCGAACTCGCCGAAGCTGCTCGCTTCGTCATGGAAGCCGGCGCAATTGAACAACAAGCCGCCGATTCAGCCGCCGACGCCACAAGCTCAGCCGAACAAAACGACATTCTCGCGGAAGTCCCTGCGCAGCCCCAGGCGGAAACCTCCGAGGAGGGAGCCGCGTCCGATGCTCCCCTTTCCGACGACTCTCTAACAGCGACCGACGGGGGCAAACCCGAATTTCTCAAAGGCAAGCGCAAGAAAAAGTCAGAAAAGCCCGTGTTGGTCAGCAAACCGGGAGAAGTCGTCGTCAGCCGGCGCCTTTATCGCAGCGGCCAGAGCGAATACCTGATCAACGGCCGCGTAGCTAGGCTCCGCGATATTCAGGACATGTTCATGGGCGTCGGCCTCGGTCCGGATTCTTACGCCATCATCGAACAGGGCCGCATCGGCCAGATTCTTTCCACCAAGCCCATGGAGCGCCGCGCCATCATCGAAGAAGCGGCAGGTGTGACGAAATTTAAGACCAAAAAGCGCCTGGCTGAAGCCAAGCTCGAATCCTCCAAGGTCAATCTCTCGCGCGTCAACGACATCGTCGTCGAAGTCGAAAAGCAGCTCGGCTCTCTTAAACGCCAGGCCGCCAAAGCGCGCCGCTACTCTGAAATTCGCGAACAGATGCGTGGCATCGTCCGCCAGATGCTCGCCGGCAAAGCACGCGAGCTTGAATCCGAAGCCGAGCGCATCGCCAAACAACTGGAAGAATTCAGCGCCGCGGAAGCCCTGCACGCGCAAGCCATCCAGCAACGCGAAGGCGAACAGGACCGCCTGAGCCAGCGCAACTACGAGCTCGATACCGAAATCCGCCAGAATCAGAACCAGTTGAACCTCACCGCGCTCGAAGCAGATCGCGCCGAGAACAAAATAGCCTTCAACACCCAGCGCTCTGCCGAACTCGAAACCCGCCGCACCCAGATCGCTGCCGATCTCGGCACCGTTTCTGCGCAGACCACCGACTGGGAAACTCGCAACGCCTCGCAAAAACAGACTGTCGCCTTGCTTCGCGAAGAAGCGACTGGCCTGGCTTCGCGCGTGATCGAACTGCAATTGCAGGCGCAAACACGCATGGCGGAAATTTCCGACTCCGAAACTCGAATCGAAGCCCTTCGCAAGGCCGCTTCGCTGGCCGGCGAAAGCCTTTTGCGCCTGCACGGCGAACAAAAGCAGGCCGAGGAAGCTCTGGTGCATCAGGGCGAGGCGCTCCGCAAGTGCGAAGCCAGCGAACACGACCTGCTGGAAGTTTCCATCCGTCTACGCGGCGATGCGGAAGATGCCGCACACGTCCTGCAACTCGCCAATGGCCAGCTCAACGCCCTCAAGCAGCAAGGCATCGAGCTCCAATCCAAGCTGCACGCTCTGCGCACCGAACGCGATGACCGCGCGAAGCAATCTGAAACTCTGCGCGACTCCCTTGCCGGCGTCCGAGCCCGCCACGCTACGCTTACACAGATTCTCAACGATCGTTCGTATACTGCCGACGCCGTACAGAAACTTTTCGCCGCCAACGAGCGTGGTGGTGGCCAGGATTTTCGCGCCGTCGGTGTTCTTGCGGACTATGCTGAGGTGCCCGAGCTTCACGAAGGCGCCATCGAACAGTATCTCCGCGACGAGCTCGAATACGTCGTCGTCGAAACTTTCGATCACGCCCGCGCCGGCGTCTCCCTTCTCCGCGATGAAGTCGGCGGCCGTGCCACCTTTTTTGTCGACTCCACCAAAAACCTCCGCGTCGATGAATACGAGCCCATCATTCCTTTCCGCATGGAGGACGGCGTCTTTGCACGCATGGACAAGCTGGTCGAATTCCGCGATCCGCTCGGCCCAGCAGCCAAGCAATTCCTCCCGCGCTTGCGCGCTGCTTATTTGACCGACAGCTCGTCCGCCGCTGAAAAACTCGCCCGCGAAAATCCGCAATACGCATTCGTCACGCCTGACGGCACTTGCTATCAGGGGCGTATGGTCACCGGCGGCCGCCCCGACGAAGCCGGCCCACTCGGCATGAAGCGCGAGCTCCGCGCTCTCGATGCGGAAGTCGCCGAGCTAGAAGTCCGCATGAGCGAAATGCAATCGGAAACCGAGCGCATCGCCGCCGAACTCACGCAAACCGAGTCTGCTCTTGAAAACGTCAGCGCCCGCCATCGCGACGCTGAACGCGAAGTCATCAGCGCCACTCACAAGCACCAACACACGCAAAGCGAACTCGCTCGCCTCGGCCTTGAACTCACGGTCTGCCAGAACGAGTTGCAGCAGTTGCGCCGCAACGTCGACGATGTCCGCCAGCGCGCCGAACGCGCCAAGGCCGAGCATGATACGGCCACGCTCAGCCGCGCCGAAGCGGAAGCCGAAAGCGTGCGACTCAGCGAATCACTCGTTGCTCTCCGTAGCTCTGTCCAAACCGAGCAGGACGAGCTTGCCGCAGACCGTGCGGAAATGGCTGCGCGTCAGGAACGTCTTTCCGCCGCCGAACAAGTCGCGGCACACCTCGAACAGGAACGCGCCGAACTCTATCGCCGTGAATCCGCGCTTCAACAACAAGCGGCCACCATAAAAGAAGAAGCGAACCTCCTGGTCGTGCAATCCGAGGAACTCGGCCGCCAGCTCGATGCGCTGCGCGCCGAAAAATTGCGCCTCAGCACGCGCCAAGCTGAACTCGAACAGGAATGGGAAGAGGGTCGTACGCGCCTCACCCAGATGGAAGATCACTTGCGCACCGACCGCCAATCTTTGCAACAGCTGCGAGAACAGCGCACCCACGCCGAAGTCGAGCGCGCCAAGAACGACAGCGACCGCCAGCATCTCCGTGAAACCTGCATGAGCGAAGTTAACGCGCAACCCGAAGACCTCATCGCCAGCGAAGCCGTTTTCATGTCCGGCGAAGAACTAGCCGCGGCGGAAACCAGCTACCGCGAAATGAAGCAGCGCATCGAATCTATGGGAGCGGTCAACATGATGGCGCTCGAAGAGTTCAACGAGTGCGAGCAGCGCTTTTCCTTCCTCACTCGTGAACGCGATGATCTACTGCAATCTATCGCCGACACTCAGCAGGCCATTGCCGAGCTCGATCAAATCAGCAAGGAAAAATTCGAACAAGCTTTCAACGCTATCAACGCCAATTTCTCCACCGCCTTCCACGCCATCTTCGGCGGAGGCATGGCCGAAATGCGCTTGACCGAGGTCGACAGTTCCGGCGACGCTGGCATCGACGTGGTGGCTTCGCCTCCAGGCAAGCGCCTCCAGAACGTTCTGCTTCTCTCCGGCGGCGAAAAAGCGATGACCGCCCTGGCACTGCTCATCGCTATCTTCCGCTACCAGCCGAGCCCGTTCTGTATCCTCGACGAAGTTGACGCCCCACTCGATGAAGCCAACGTCGGCCGCTTCACTCGCTTGATCGGCGAAATGAGCGCGCAGACCCAGTTCATCGTCGTCACCCACAATCGCAAAACCATGGAAACCGGCAGCGTCCTCTACGGCGTCACCATGCAGGAGCCCGGCGTCTCCAAAATTGTCAGCGTCCGCTGGGAAGGCGAGGAATCACCCGCGCCGACTCATCGCAAGTCCGCTGCGGCCGCCACCGCCGCCTAACTACAATTTATTTCTCCTGCGCGAACGTGGCAACGCTGCGCCCGCTCATGTGGCGAGACGCGGCGTCATGAACATAAAGCTCGCAACTTGAAGTCGTTTCCCAAGCAATCCAGATCGTAACCTTCTCAGGTTGTACTTTGTAGCTTGCACCTTGTAGGTTTTTCTCCGCCGACTTTTCCAACGAAAATCCACCGTCGTTCTCTTTGACTTCCCGCCTCGCTGCGCTAAAATTCTCGCTCTTCGTTCAGGGGATTCGTTCTGTGTCGGCGGCGTCCGCAATGACCGCACTGCAAGAAACAAATTTTCCGGGGCTCAAGCCCTCAGCCCGCGGAAAGGTCCGCGATATTTACGACCTCGGCGACCAGCTTCTCATCGTCGCTACGGATCGTCTCTCCGCATTCGACGTCGTCATGCCCACGCCTATCCCCGACAAGGGCAAAGTCCTCACGCAAATTTCTCTTTTCTGGTTCGATCTCCTCAAGGACGTCGTCCCGAACCACGTTTTGCAGGCGGAGGCCTTCCCCGCCCCATTCGACGCCCATCGCGATCAACTCGCCGGACGTTCCATGCTCGTTCGCAAGACTCACCCACTTCCCATTGAGTGCGTTGTCCGCGGCTACCTCAGCGGTTCCGGCTGGAAAGAATACTCGGCGACCGGGAGGGTTTGCGGTATTGCTCTTCCCAGCGGCCTCCGCGAATCCGACAAGCTCCCGGAGCCCATCTTCACTCCCGCCACCAAAGCAACCAGCGGCCACGACGAAAACATTTCGCTCGACTACGCCGCCGATCTAGTCGGCCGCCCTCTCGCTGAAAAAGTCCGCGCCGTCAGCCTCGAAATTTACAATCGCGCAGCTGCCTACGCTGCTCCTCGCGGCGTCATCCTTGCCGACACTAAATTCGAATTCGGCCTGCTCAACAACGAAATAATCTGGATCGACGAAGCGCTCACTCCGGACTCTTCCCGCTTCTGGCCTGCCTCCGGCTACTCGCCTGGCGGACCTCAACCCTCTTTCGACAAACAGTTTGTCCGCGACTATCTGGAAAGGATCCGGTGGCGCAAAACTCCGCCGGGCCCCGAACTGCCCCCCGACGTAGTCGCTGCAACGCGGGCCAAGTACCGAGAGGCCTTTCGCCTTTTAACTGGCCGCGAACTGACCTAGCTAGCCGGCCCTCAAGAAAAATTAGTTACGTGCGGAGCGTACACAGTGAAGGACCAATTGGAAGGGCTCGTTACCCAGATGGTGGACCGCGGAATCCTGTTCGACGAAGCCATCGGCGAATTCGAAAAACGCTTCATCAAACGCGTCATGGAGCGTGCCGACGGTAATCAGTGCCGCGCCGCCAAAATGCTCGGCATTCATCGCAACACTCTCAGCCGCAAAATCGGTGAATACAAACTCGACCACCACGGCGTTCGCAAGCGCTGACTGCATCCTGGCAACCCCAAGACGCCTTCTCCTTGGCGCTTGCTCCGCTCTTGGTAGCACGGATTTCCGTCCGTGCTCTGCTTCGAGCGCCGCAATCCGTTGCGGCGTTGGGCTGCACACATTTATTACCGCAAAAAACAAAAGGGCTCTGCAAATCTTGGAGAGCCCTTTGCGTGTTTGGTCTCGAAAAGTGACCTACGGTTTCTTAGGCGCAGGCCTCCGCACCGGCGGCTTCTTTGCCGGCGTCTTATCCGCAGGAATGTCCTCTGCGTTCACTTTGGCCTTGTCCCAATGCAGCATGAACGCCGGATCAGGATCGTATGACATCAGCGTGCCGGTAAACCGCACGGGATTGTCCTTCTCCAGCTTCGCCGCCTCCGGCTGGCCGAGCACCTTCACTTCCATGTTCGGTGTAGTAGCCGCCTGGAACTCCGCGTCGCTAGTGACAAACGCCACCTTCAGCACGATCGGATCACTC
>DASSYL010000042.1:0-2563 GCA_035703315.1 Candidatus Acidiferrum sp.
TTTCGACAAGCCTGCTGGTTTGGAATCACGTAACGACGGCCGATGAGGGAGTGCCTCTGGTAGCGCATGAGGCCGGCCACCAACTGGGATTGGCTCATGCCAGACTTCGGCAGTTCGGTTCGGAACCATTGGGGCCGTTAGGCGCAACCGGGACTCTTTCGGAGTATGGCGATCATTTTTCAGCCATGGGCTATCCGAATTTCGGCCATTACGCAGCGCAGCATAAGGCGGAGAAGCTCGACTGGGAATCCAGCGGCGCAAATTTTCAAACCGTTCAGAGCAGCGGCACTTACACGCTGGCCCCTTTTGAGAGCAATCCCGCCGGCTTGAATGCACTGAAGATTCAGCGCGGAGCCGGCAATGACGCGTGGCTCTGGGTGGAGTACCGGCAACCTGTCGGCAGCTACGATTCGAAACTTTCTCCAACGCAGTTATTCTCTGGCGCCGTGATTCACTATGAGGACTCGGTTACCGGACCGCAGACTGACCTGCTGGATTTCACCGCGGCTGATAGCTACGGCGACTATCCCGCGCTCGCAGCCGGGCAGAGTTGGACTGATCCCTATACGAATCTTTCTCTTTCGGTCGAGAGCGCGACGCCAACCGGCTTGACGTTGAACGTAAGCTATGGCGCAACGTCATGCGCGAGCTCCGCGCCAGGACTCGTCGTCTCTCCGCTTGACCCGAGCATTTATCCCGGACAGAGCGCGAACTACTCGGTTTCTGTTACCAATAACGATTCGGCGGGTTGTTCGCCAAGCACCATTGCCTTGGCATCGTCCGAGCCGGCAGGCTGGTCCACGTCTCTCTCCTCTTCGGCCGTGACTCTAAATCCAGGACAGTCCTTATCGATCACGCTGGGTAAAGGGGCTCCTTCCGGAACTCCGGCGGGAACGTATGCCGTGAACCTGACAGCCGCGAACACCACTAGAAACAGCTCCACCACGGCGAACGCCACCGTAATGGCGCCGCCTTCGATGAGTGTTGCGGTTTCTGTAGCGGCAACCAGCTTTTCGCGACCAGGAATAGTGCCGCTGAGCGCCGTCGTAACCAACGGCGGAACGCCAGTCGCGGGCGCGACCGTGACCTTCATCGTCACCACACCTACAGGGGGTACCGCCACACAGAACGCCACCACCAACTCGAACGGCGTCGCTGCGTGGAGCTACAAATTGAACCAACGGTCTGCCGTTGGACTGTACTCGGCTACCGCTCAGGCGAAAAACGGGCCGTCGTCCCGAAAAGCAGCAGGCACGCTTGCAGTTAGCGGCAACACTTTGTCGTTCTCGGTGCAGTAGCTTCGCGCTTCAGGTCCGCCACTCAATCGCGGCTGGCCCCTGGGCCTGTTTCGCTGGAGGGCTTGGTGGTCGCTGGACTTCCAGACGGTGTTGGCGACCATTTCGTGAGGAAGTCTTTCATCTTGCGCGGGTCGTAAACGTGGTCGGTCTCCAGATCGACCGCGTCCTGCGCGCACAGCAAGGTTCCATCGTTTTCCAGCACGTAAAAGTAGGGAATTCCACTGACCTTGGGAAAATCGGAAAGAGCCTTTTCGTTTTTGTCCTCGCGGCTGTAGAAAACCGGCACGATGAGGTAATTGGAATCACGGAGCGATCGAAGATCGGGATGCTCTTCGAACAGTTTGTGCAGGCTATGGCACCAGGGGCACCAATCGCCGCCGACCTCCAGGATAATTCGCTTGCCGGATTGGCGAGCTTCAGAAATTGCCGCCTTGATATCCGCGGACGCATTCCGCATCGGATCATAATGCGGCGCGGCGGAAGCAGCTGGAACGGCGGGAGCCGCCGGATCGGGCTGCTGAGCGAACAAGCTCGAAGACAACAAGAGTGCGAAGGTCGAGATGCGGAGCAGGGCTCTCATTTTGTTTTGTGCGCGAATCCTTTACTTTCGATTCTTCTTTTTGAAAAAGGGTGGGGGCGGTGAATTTCTCCACCGCCCCGGTTGTCGTTTTCAACTCAAGCAAGAGATCGCCTGAGAGGGACGATTGTTGCGTTGATTAAGGCGCGCAAGTGCCAGCTGGGCACAGCGGGCACGTGGCACTCACGTCCGTTGCGTCAACTGCATGGTTGGCGCCGAGTGCGCCGACGCCGGTGGCGTGGACGGTGTCCGAGAAGATGCATCGGCCGTCCTTGCCGTCCGGAGTGGGTGTGCACACGCTAGTGTTGTAGCTTCCGCTGTAAGTAGCCGACTTGCCTGGCGCCAGAATCAGGCTGCCGTTGCTACCCGAGCAAGCGGTGGCTGGTTGGGCACCGCAACTGGTGGTGATGGTGGCCGCGGGCGTGTCGGTGACGGTGATCTGGCTGACCTGTACCGTCGCGTTGTTGGTTACCGTTCCGCTGAACGATACCGTGATCGAGAGAGGATTGCCGCTGGCAATCGCCGTTGAGCACGATTTGGTTAGGGCCAATTTCCCGGACGGTGCGGGCGCGCACAAACCGGTCAGAGTCTCGTTGCCGGAGAGCCAGAAACCGCTCGAAGGAGCGATTGCGGTGCCACCCGGCGTTTTTGCGTTCACCGTCGCTTTGTTCTGGAATGAGGTCGAAAG
>DASSYL010000065.1:0-4549 GCA_035703315.1 Candidatus Acidiferrum sp.
CGCAATCCGCCCCGGCGCCGCCATGATACCCCCGCCTGGATGTGTGGCCGACCCGCACATATACAAACTCTCAATCGGAGTCTTGTAATACGCCCATCCCGGCACCGGCCGCAAAAAGAACAGCTGCTCCAGCGAAAGCTCACCCTGAAAAATATTTCCCTGCGTCAACCCAAACTCCCGTTCCAGGTCCAGCGGCGTCAGCACCTGTCGCCCGATGATAATTTTCTTCAGGTTTGGAATGTATTCGCTTAGCGTGTCAATCACGTTGTCGCCAAACGCTTCGCGCTGATCGTCCCACGTGCCCTTCGCCAGCTTGTACGGGGCATACTGCACAAAACACGACAGCACGTGTTTCCCCGGCGGCGCCACCGACGGGTCGGTTAAGCTCGGAATCACCATATCCACATATGGCCGCCGCGAAAAATCTCCATACTTCGCATCGTCGTAGCCGCGCTCCATGTACTCAACGCCCGGCGAAATCGAAAGAGCCCCACGCAGGTGCGCTCCATCCCCCGGCATGCACTTGAACTCCGGCAGCCCGTCCAGTGCCAGGTTCACTTTCCCCGACGACCCGCGGAATTTGTATCGCGTCACTTCTTCCAGAAAATCGCCCGGCAGCTCGCTCGGTTCCAGAAATTTCTCAAACGTCAGGTGCGGATCCACGCTCGAGGACACCACATTCGCCGAAATTTCTTCGCCACTCGTCAGCGCAACTCCCGTCGCCCGCCCATCCTTCACCAAAATCTTCGCTACGCCTGCCTTGGTGCGAATCTCCACGCCCGCTTCGCGCGCTGCCGCCGCAATTGCGTTCGAAATCGCGCCCGTTCCGCCCCGGCTGAATCCCCACGACCGGAATGCCCCGTCAATTTCGCCCATGTAGTGGTGCAGCAGCACATACGCGGTGCCCGGCGAGCGGATTCCCAAAAACGTTCCGATGATCCCCGAAGCCGACATCGTCGCCTTCAGCACATCCGTCTCAAACCATTGGTCCAGAAAATCCGCCGCCGACATTGTCATTAGCTGAATCAGCGTATAGCGCTCGTCGCTTGAAAGCGCACGGAACCGCTGCATCAGAAAATTCAACTGCATCAAATCTTTCGGCTTCAGAGTGGTAGGGTCTGGCGGGACCATCGACAAAATCGGCTTCACGAACCGGCACATCGGCGTCATCATTTTTGAGAATTCTTCGTACGCCTCGGCGTCCACGCGCGAGTGCCGCCGGATCTCCCGCACCGTCCGCCCGTGATCGTTCATCCGCCACAAATGATCGCCATTCGGCATCGGTGTAAAAGTGCCGTCCAGCGGCAGAATCTCCAGCCCGTGCCGCGGCAAATCGAGGTCACGGATAATTTCCGGTCGCAGCAGCGATACCACATACGAACATTCGCTGAATAAAAACCCGGGAATGATCTCTTCGGTCACCGCAGCCCCGCCCAGCACGTGCCGTCGCTCCAGCACCAGCACCTTTTTCCCGGCTTTCGCCAGGTATGCGGCATTGGTCAGGCCGTTGTGCCCGCCGCCGATCACGATCACGTCATAGTGCTGCGCCATCTTGCCGGCTCCGTCCAAGAAAATATTTCGCACGAATTTTTGCCGCGTTGAAGTCCGCTAATTCTACTCGCGCCGCTCAGTACCGCACAAGTCAGCCACCAATCTCCTCCTGGCGGCGCCGTGGCTTCCGGTTCGCCTGTACCCCGTGCGCCGTCTGGCGCTAGCGAACAGTTCCCTTCAACCGTACGTCCGGCCAGTAGCGCCCCGCTTTGCAATTCATTACTCTCCTGTTCGAACTCGCAAGCTCGTCGTCCTGTAGCCGTCCCCTCTGGAGCGTCTAGATGTATTGCGAACACTGCGGCCTGCAAATCTTCCCCAAGCATCCTATCTGCACGCGCTGCGGCGAATCGCCAACTTACCAGCTATTCCAGCTCGCCAGTCTTGGCACTCTCTTTCTTGTCGTCCTCTGCAATGGATTGGTAGCCATTCTGTTGCTCCCGCGCTTCTCGCAGGCACATTACGCCAGCTTCTACTTCCGCAGCTGGCTGTGGCTTACCGACAAAGCCGCCATTTACGGCTGGGCGCCGCTGGCCGCGGGCATTCTCGCCTGGGACTATCTCGTGCGCCGCAAATCGCGCCAAAAAATCAAAAGTTGGCTCACGCGCAAACTCCTTAGCTTTGTTTTGGTGGCAAGCGTTACGCCGGTTCTGCCCTGGTGGGTTCCAGCGGGGCAACCTCCGCAGAACTTCATGTCTCTGATTCACACCTACCCAGGACTGCCGTCCGGCCTTGCCTGGCTGGCGATTTCGCTCGTGATCATCGCGCTCTGCAGCAATGCCGAATCGCGTCTCGCCTTGCTCGGCACAGGTCGTGTCCTCAGCGCGGTCAGCGTCGCCTCTCTCTTCGTTCTGCTGACGCTCACCGTCCTCGGCTGGTCCTTGGCTTCCTGATTCCAGTAAACACCATTCTCCCGAATGACCGCTTTTTCCTTTTTTTACTTGGCGCTCTTGTCGGTCACTTTGCCTCACTCCGGCGGCGCACCCTCCACAACTTCCCTCACAATCTCCCTCGCCCGAGCCTGGTCCTCCGGCAACACCAATATCTTCTGCTGTCCCGCCGCTTCCTCGCAGCGATTCACGACGTCATTCTCCCGCAACGACATCTCGATCATCTCTCTCAACGACGAATCCTCACCCGACCACACTTCCGCGGTCGCGTCTTCAGGATACCGCGGCCCAAGCCACTCATTTGCATCGGCAATCGCATCGCGCAAGCCTTTCTCAAAATCCGCCGGTTCGCGATCCGGCGCCGGCAGCAGCGGCACTGCGTCTTCGTCGGTCTCTTCATCCGTTCCAAAAGCTTCCTTAACCGCCAGCTCGGCCTTCTCATAAAGGGACGCCGGGACTCCCAGCTCATATGGCGACTGATTGGCAAAATTGAATAAATGGTCCTGCCGATGAATGGTCTTGTGCGGAATTCCCGCCTCGTCCAGCACCGTGCACAGCTCCGCGCAGACCCGCGCATCTGTCCCCTTCCAGAACGAACAAAAAGGATCCTCGCTAGGATCCCCCGGCTCCGCAGGTACGCCGCTCGCGCCTGGATAGTCGTATCTCGGGTCTCCCGCCGTGCCGCTTGCCTCGGCCTCCTGATCGCCTCGAACCCGTTCCACGTGCGCCAGTTGGCTCCCGCCAGCCTGCCCGCTCACCAGGAAAACGTGGCAATCCGCACATGACGTATACCCCTGCCGATATTCCGCCCCACATTTCGGACAAATCATTCCGCCAGTTTATCGCATCTCTTTCGCGAGGGTGCTCGCCAGCCCGGGTTTCGCTAGAGCCGAGCCTTCTCGCTCGAGCAGGTTTTCCAACTCGACCTTGAACCCCTCGAACCTTTCCGACGCTTAATCGCTCAGAAGCCGATTTTCTGCAACTTGCCTATTTTCAATAGCATGCTGCTACGGCCAGGGTGTCGCCCCTTGCTCTCAACCCTAAACATCGCTTGAATGAGTTAGCCCAAAATGGAACGTATTCGGTCGTTGCGTCTTTTTCTGGCCTTGCCCCGTATACCGACTGACATGACCTTCCTCCGGCCAAACACGGCGTTTCGGGTTCCGGCAGGTAAGTTCCTCTCGCTCGCCGCCGGAGGCCCATCACTCGCCGCTTCTTCCGCGCTATGCTTCTCCTCCTTCATGCTCGATGACTCCCACTCTCTGGCCCGCGCCCTCAAACGCCGCGATCCCGATCTCCTCGACCGGCTGATCGAGCAATACCAATTCCGCCTGTTCCGCTACTTGCTGCACCTGACCGGCAACCGGCAAAGCGCGGAAGACTTCTTTCAGGAAACATGGCTGCGTGTTCTCGAACGCGGCCATCAATACGACGGCAAGTGGAAATTTGAAGCCTGGCTCTTCGCCATCGCGCGCAATCTCGTCCTGGACTGGCATCGCCGCAAAAAACCGCAAAGCCTCGATTCATTGGGCGGCCCTGACGAAGATTCCACATTCGATGTTGCCGACGAAAAATCCGATTCTCCGCTCGATCAGGTACTCCATGCCGAAACGAGCCAAGGCATTCAACTCTCGCTAGAAAAGGTTCCCGCGGTCTATCGCGAAGTGCTGGTGTTGCGTTTTCAGGAAGAAATGCAGCTCGACGAAATTGCCGGTGTGACTGGCGCTCCAATCTCCACCGTCAAGTCGCGCCTTTACCGCGGCCTAGAAGCCCTGAAAGGAATTGTGCGGCCGCCTTCTGAGGCGGGCACCGTTGGCAAGTGGACATGAACGAGACAACTCATCAACGCGCAAACCAACTCCTCGCGCAACGTTGCATCGAGCCGCTTTCCCGCGAGGACCAACAGTGGCTCACCGCCCATCTCGCCGAGTGCCCATCCTGCTCCGCTGCGGACGCGCGCATGGCGGGCGCGCTTACCGCATTGCGCTCGATGCAAATCAATGTCCCGCGCAATCTCGCCGGCCGCACCCAGCTCCGCGTCCGCTTGCGCGCCGAAGAGCTTCGCGAACACGCTCCTGCCAACCGTCTCATCTGGGCCGTCGCCGCGATGT
>DASSYL010000296.1:0-5840 GCA_035703315.1 Candidatus Acidiferrum sp.
GTGATTCTGGGAATCGTTTACGGGATCAAATCGAATCAAGGCGAATGGGCGTGCTATCCACTGATCGGCAAGTTTGTCTTACGCCAGATTCTTCCGCAGCAACCGGTTTCTTGATTTTTCCAAGGGGGTTTATGAAACGCGTAGTCATTTTGTTGGTCTTGTTGGTATCCAGCGGCGCGGCGTTGCCGAGGCTGTACTCCAGTTTGTCCGATGAGCCGGTACTTGCCGGCTTTTCCGCCGACTCTTCCCGCGCCGAGCGTGAGTGGGAAGAAAAATTCAAAGCCATTCCCAGCCCGCAACTGATGCGCGACTACATGCAACGCCTCACCGCGCGCCCGCACAACGTGGGCACGCCCTATGACCAGGACAACGCCGAATGGCTGCTCGCGAAATTCAAGGAGTTCGGTCTTGATGCCCATATCGAAACGTTCGACGTTTTGTTCCCCACCCCCAAGGAACGTGCGGTAGAACTGGTTGCAGGCGGCCCGAAATTCACCGCAAAATTGCAAGAGCCGGCAGTCGCGCCAGATCCAACTTCCAACCAGCAAAGCGAACAGCTTCCCACTTACAACGCCTACTCGATCGACGGCGACGTCACCGCTCCCCTGGTTTTCGTCAACTACGGCATCCCGGAAGATTACGAACAGCTCGCCCGCCTCGGCGTTTCCGTAAAAGGCGCCATCGTTATCGCCAAGTACGGCCGCTCCTGGCGCGGCATCAAGCCCAAAGTCGCAGCTGAACACGGCGCCGTCGGCTGCTTGATCTATTCCGATCCCAACGAGGACGGCTTCAAGGCCGGAGAAACTTTTCCCGCCGGACCCTATCGTCCGCGCGACGGCGTGCAGCGCGGCAGCGTCGCCGACGATCCGATTTATCCAGGCGATCCGCTCACTCCCGGGGTCGGCGCAACAAAAGACGCCAAGCGCCTCGAACTGAAGGACGTTCCGGTCTTCACTAAAATCCCGGTGCTTCCGATTTCTTACGGCGACGCCGAGCCGCTGCTCGCCGCCATCTCTGGTCAGATTGCACCACGCACGTGGCGTGGCGGCCTCGGCCTCACTTATCACCTCGGCCCCGGCCCGGCCAAGGTCCACCTGAAAGTAAAATCCGATTGGAACCTGAAAACCATCTATGACGTCATCGGCAAAATTCCCGGCAGCACCGCGGCCGATCAGTGGATCATCCGTGGCAATCATCACGATGCATGGGTCAACGGCGCAGAAGATCCCATATCCGGCCTGATCGCTGTGATGGAAGAGGCGCGCGGGCTCGGCGAACTCGTCAAGCAGGGCTGGAAGCCCAAGCGCACGATTATTTTCTGCGCCTGGGACGCTGAAGAGCCCGGTCTGATCGGTTCCACCGAATGGGCCGAACAGCACGCCGACGAACTCAAACAACACGGCGTGGTGTACATCAATTCCGACACCAATGGCCGTGGTTTCTTTGGCGCGGGTGGCTCACATTCTCTGGAAAAATTCGTGAACGACGTCATCCGCGACGTGCAGGACCCGGAAACCAAGCTCTCCGTATGGAAGCGCGCGCAGCTTCGCCAAATCGGCCGGCCCGACGATATTTCCGAGCGCCAGGAAGCCCGCGCACGCACCGATCTGCGCATCGGCTCGCTCGGCTCCGGCTCCGACTACGGAGCGTTCGTTCAGCACGATGGCATCGCCGCGCTCAATATCGGTTTCGGCGGCGAAGATGGCGGCGGCATCTACCACTCCATCTATGACGATTTTTACTGGTACACGCACTTCAGCGACACCGATTTTGTTTATGGCCGCGCACTTGCGCAAACCGCTGGTACCGCGATCATGCGCTTCGCCGATGCCGATCTCCTGCCGTTCGAATTCGGCAATTTCGCCGACACCATCCAGACGTACGTCAAGGAACTGAAAGCGCTGGCACAAAAATCGCGCGACGAAATCATCGAGCGTAATCGCGAAGTCGACGAAGGCGTTTTCGCAGCCATGGCCGACCCGCGCGTGAAATCCGTTCCGCCGCTACGTGAAGCGGTTCCTCCCTTCCTGAATTTCGCGCCGCTCGATAACGCCACCGATGCCCTCAACCGTGCCGCGGCCGAATATCGCAAGGCGTTGGACAAGGCTGTCGCCAACGGCGGTTCCGCTCTCGCCAAAGCCTCTCTCACGGAAGTAAATGCCGCTCTGATGACCAGCGAGCAAAAGCTCACACTCGAACAAGGCTTGCCAGGGCGTCCCTGGTTCAAGCATTTTGTTGACGCTCCGGGCCAGTACACTGGCTACGAAGCCAAAACTCTTCCGGCTGTGCGCGAACCGATCGAACAGAAACAATGGAAAGATGTGGACGCGCAAATCGCTGTCACCGCGCGCGTGCTCGAAACCGAGGCCGCGCACATTTCGTCCGTCGCGCAAAAACTGGACGCCGCCATAGGAAAATAATCCGCCGGAAACGAGGCTGCTATTCCGCTCTACAATCTCGCCATCGTCGGATTCGGCAACGTTGGCCGCGCGCTGCTCCGTCTTCTCATCGCCAAGGAAACGGAATTGCGGCGCCGCTACGATGTCCGCTGGCGGTTAACTGGCGTTGCCACGCGCCGCGCCGGCTGGGTCGCCGACCCCGACGGGCTCAATCCGCTCGCGCTGCTCAATGGCCACTGGCCGCAGCGCGCTCATCTGGAAGTTTTATCCGACGTTACCGATTGGCTCGAGCGCTCTCGCGCCGACGCTTTCTTTGAAACCAGTTCGCTCGATCCGCAAAGCGGTCAGCCCGCCACTGATCATCTCAAAGCCGCGTTGCTCCACGGAGCGCACGCAATATCCGCCAACAAAGGCCCAGTCGTTCACGCATACGCGGAACTGATGTCCCTCGCGCGCGAACGCGGCAAGAGTTTTCTATGCGAGTCGACGGTGATGGATGGCGTGCCGATTTTTTCTCTGTTTCCCGCCGGACTTCCCGCGGTCGAACTGCGCAGCTTCGCCGGCGTTCTCAACTCCACCACCAACGTTGTTCTCACCGAGGTCGAAAAAGGCCTATCGTTCGAAGAGGCCATCCGCCGGGCCCAATCTCTCGGCGTGGCCGAAACCGATCCTGCGACCGACCTCGATGGCTGGGATGCCGCGGTAAAAGTCGCCGCGCTCACCACTGTTTTGATGGGAATTCCCGTCAAACTCGAGCAAGTCCAGCGCACCGGCCTGCGCGACCTCAGCACCGAAAAAATCCGCAGCGTTCGAGCCGCAGGTATGCGCTACAAACTCGTTTGCCGCGCCGCGCGGCGCGGCTCCGGCGTCGAATGCACGGTCCGCCCCGAACTTCTGCTCGCCAGCGATCCGCTCGCCAATCTCGAAGGCACCAGCTCCGCCATTCGCTTCGACCTCGACGTCTTCAGCTTTTCCATCGTCGAGCACAACCCCGGAATCGAAGCCACCGCCTACGGCCTCCTAGCCGACTTCCTCCGCGCCGTCCTGTAGTGGCCGGCTCCTTCCTACCGGTGCCCACCCTCGGTTTTGTGAGAAATGGGTCTTTCTTTTGCCTTTCTTTCTGCTACTTCCTGAATCTCTCCGCATACTCCGGCGTCCGAATCCCCGCATCACACCGCTCATCACGCACCGGTCGATCGGTGACCAGCCGCAGCGGCACAATCCCTGCCCACACCTTCAGCGCGTAGTCCTCTGCGTCATCCTCGACTCCACCAGTGCGCACTTTCGCCGACACCTCATTCAGTGGCAAGCGCAAAATGCTCGTCGCCTTCAACTCCGTTTCGTTTGGCTGTCGCGCGTCGTTCCATCGCCCCGGCAAAATCTTGTCGGTAAACGCACGCAACGCTTCCAGCTTCCCGCCGGGCTCATCCACAACGACCGCACGCCCCAGCGCCACTACTGACCGGTAATTCATCGAATGATTGAACACCGATCGCGCCAGCACCAAACCGTCCGCTAGCGTCACCGTCACGCACACATTCAGTCCCGCCGCCGCGCCGCGCAGCATTCGGCTCGCGGCTGACCCGTGAAAATAAATCGCATCGCCAACTCGCGCGTACATGGTTGGAATCACAAAGGTCTGTCCATCCACTGTGAACCCCACGTGGCCCACAAGCCCTTCGTCCAATATCTTGTAAATCACTTCGCGGTCGTACACCGCCCGCTGGGGCTCCCGCACAATCCGCGTCCGATCGGACATCGCTGCATTGTCTGGCATGGTATTCCCGGGACGAAACGCGGCGCGAAGTCGGCCCGCGCCTTGAAGGGCTTCCAGTAGCGATGGCCGCTCGTTTGATTTTTAGCCGGCGCTCGCTCGGCATGTCTGACTGATCTTGACGATGCTATCACGCTGGACCGTTTTCCATGTCGCGGGTCTGTGAGAAACTAGCGGCTCAAATTCTTTCGAGGATCGAATGAGCACACCTGTTTTGCACGAAGCTTCTCACCCCTTCGACGTCGCCTGGGTCCGCAAACAATTCCCTTCGCTGCAGCTCCAGGTCAACGGCCAGCCCGCCGCTTTCCTGGATGGCCCTGCCGGTACCCAAGTCCCGCGCCAGGTCATGGAAGCGGTCCAGAAATATTTCCTCGAAGCCAATGCCAATACTTATGGCGCTTTCCTCACCAGCCGGCGCGCCAATGAAGTCATTTTGAATGCCCGCTCCGCCATGGCCGATTTGTTCAACTGCGCGCCCGAAGAAGTCGTCTTTGGTCAGAACATGACTACGATCACGCTCGGCCTTTCTCGCGCCATTGGCCGCGAACTGCAGCCCGGCGACGAAATTCTGCTCACCACACTCGATCATGACGCCAACTTTTCTCCCTGGGCTGCACTGGCGGAAAAAGGCGTCATCATCCGTAAGGTAGACATCCGCGAATCTGACTGCACGCTTGATCTCGACGACCTCAAAAGCAAGCTGAACGCGAAAACCAAACTCGTCGCCGTAGGCTACGCTTCGAATGCCGTCGGTTCCATCAATCCCGTCGCCGAAATCACCAGACTCGCTCACGCCGCCGGCGCCATGATTTTCATCGACGCTGTCCACTACGCGCCGCACGGTCCCATTGACGTCAAAGCTCTTGACTGCGATTTCCTGGTCTGCTCGGCTTACAAATTCTTCGGCCCGCACATGGGCGCGCTCTACGGAAAAAAGCGTCTCCTGGAAAAATTGAAGCCCTACAAGGTTCGTCCGGCCGCCGATACTGTGCCCGAATGCTGGGAAACCGGCACGCAAGTGCAGGAACTCATCGCCGGAGTCCTCGCCGCCGTCGAATACATCGCCGAACTTGGCCGTCGCTGCGATCCCTCGGCCCAAACACGCCGCGAAGCGCTTCTGGCCGCGTACCGCTCCACGGTGACGTACGAACGCGCGCTGGTCACTCGACTCATCGAAGGCCTGCGCGCCATCCCCGGCCTGCGCTTGTTCGGTATCACCGATCCCAAACGCTTCGAAGAGCGCTGCTCCACCGTTTCCTTCCGCCTAGCGAAAGGCAAGCCAACAGAAGTCGCCACGTTCCTCGGCGACCGCGGTATCTTCGCCTGGGACGGTAACTTCTACGCCCTCAACCTCACTGAACGCCTCGGCGTCGAGCAACATGGCGGCGTTCTCCGTGTAGGCCTGGTCCACTACAACACCTCCGCCGAAGTCGACCGCCTTCTCGTCGCCCTCCGCGAAATTTCTTTGTAGCTGCCGCCTTCTGGGGCGCACATTTTTTCTTGGAAGACTGAAAACTAAAAACTGGAATGCTATCCTGATCCGCTATGACCAAACGACCCAAACCAATCGTGCTCACCGTGCTGGACGGCTGGGGCCACCGCGCCGAAACCAAAGGCAATGCCATCGCCCTCGCTCGCAAACCCACCTACGACCATCTCATTCAGAA
>DASSYL010000441.1:0-3631 GCA_035703315.1 Candidatus Acidiferrum sp.
TCGAATCTCCTGTTCCAGCTCCGCCGGATTCGCATACGCGAACGCTTGCGCATTCGGATATTTCTTGTACAGCGTTTCCGTAACCTGGTTCACCCGCACATCCGTGCACTGTCGGAAAGAATCGTCGAAATCAGCAGTTCGAACGGACTGGCGTGCCTTAGCTCGCAGGTCGCGTCGGGATAAGCCTCGTCCAGTTTTTGCAGAATGGCTCTGACCCGTTTTGGATTCGTTGGATCAGCCGTTCCGCCCCGAACTTTGTCGGATTTCTCGCCCGCTTTCGCAGTTCGTTTTGATGAGCTCTTCTTGATTACGGCTCTTTTCTTCTTTGCGTTGGCCATGTGCAAAAAGCTACAGCATTCCCGGCAAGACGTCCAACAGCCGGCGAAAAGCCTTGCCGCGATGGCTATGCAGATTCTTTTCGTGGCCAGAGAGTTCGGCAAAAGTCTTGCCGAGGGGAGGGAAGTAAAAGACTGGGTCGTATCCAAATCCGCCCGTACCACGCAGCGTTTCCAAAATTTTGCCATCCACCCGGTTTGTGATTACTGCCAGCATCCTCCCTCGCCGTGCCACAGCTAACACGCAAACGAAATAGGCGCTGCGCTCGTCGCCTGTCTTGCCGCGCAATACCTCGAGCAATCTTGCGATATTCTCCGCACCTGTTGTGCCTTCTCCCGCATAGCGCGCGGAGCGCACGCCCGGCTCACCGCCCAGCGATGCAACAACCAGCCCCGAATCGTCCGCGCAAACGGCTTCGTCTGTAATCGTCGCGGCGTTTAGCGCTTTCCCCACAGCGTTTTCGGCGAAGGTTGGAGCATCTTCCGGGAACGGTCTCAGTTCAGAAAAACCTGGAAGTAGTTCCAGCGTGAGCCCAGCTGCCCCGACATTCGCAATCGCCAGAAATTCTTTCAGCTTGCCGGAATTGGAAGACCCGAGGTAAAGCCTTTTCGCAGGAGTCATTGCGTCAAGATGCCGCCGGTCAACGTCCGCGCCCCGTGAATTTCGCGGGCAAAATCGCGCGTTGTGCTTCCGAAAGCCGGCGAATCCCCGCGGCCGCCAATGCCAGCAGGTCTTGCATTTCGCTCCCGGAAAACGGGCGTCCTTCTGCTGTTGCCTGAATCTCCACGAAGTGGCCGTCGCCCGTCATCACCACGTTCATGTCCACTTCCGCCCGCGAATCTTCTTCGTACGCCAGGTCGAGCAGAGCACGATCGTCCACAATGCCGACACTGGTGGCCGCAACCGTATCGATCAGCGGCGAACTCTTCAAAATGCCCGCCACCACCAGGCGTTCCATCGCCAAAGCCAGCGCGACAAACGCTCCCGTGATGGACGCCGTACGAGTCCCACCGTCCGCTTCGATCACGTCGCAGTCGAGCCACACGGTGCGCTCGCCGAGCGCCTCCTGATCGGTTATGGCGCGCAGCGAACGTCCAATCAATCTTTGAATTTCTTGCGTTCGCCCGGATTGCTTCCCGCGCGCTGCTTCCCGCGCTGTGCGTTCTTCTGTTGCGCGTGGCAGCATGCCGTATTCGCTGGTGACCCAGCCTTTGCCCGCGCCTTTCAGGAACCCCGGTACGCCGTCGTCTACCGTCGCGGTGCAGATGACTCGTGTCTTGCCCAACTCGATCAGTACACTGCCTTCTGCCGTTGAAATAAAATCCGGGGTGATTTTAAGCGGCCGGATTTGATCCACGCTGCGCCCGTCTGCTCGCACTTGATCCCCTGTTTCGGCCCTCGGGCCTGTTCCTCAAACTCAAAAAAGCAGCGCCAGTGTGACCCGCGTCGCCTCGAGTGTCAACGTCGCGATTCTTTGCTTTTCGCCGCCGCGGCTGCTGCAGGCGGTCTAATTGGAACCGGCACCGAGAGTCCGGACGGTTGCGCCGCTTTTGTGTTCACGATGAACATTTGCGTTAGGTCCAGATGCCCCGCCAGCGTATCCACTTCCTGCCCATGAATTAGAATTTTCAACCGCTTCACTTGCGGCACATTTGCTTCTAGCGTCCGCGCGATCGAGTCCACGGCCAGTTGTTCGCTCTCAATACCCGACGGCGTCGACGTCGCCAGCGCTTCCGAAAAATCCGCCACGCCGGTTCCGTCTGGCAATAAGTAAAAGGCCAACAGCGCCGCATCCGGGGGCAGTGTACGCAGATCGGAATTCACGGGTCCGGCCAGCAGTGTATTCAACACCTGTTTGGCGCGTAACACCGGCTCCGGCGAAAGCGCCAGCTCAACGGTGATCGGAGATAGCGCGTTCTCGTCTTCATCGGAAGCCCAGAACATTTTTACCTTTACCATTGGGTCCGACGCGTTGGTCGGCGTCGGTGTCGTCAGCTCTCTCCGCGCCTGTTCCTCTGAAGGTTGAGGAATTTTCGCTGCGGTTTTCACGCGCCGCTTCAACTTTGGAAAATAAATTGCCGCGATCACGACGGCAACTCCCAGGCCGACGAGCAGCCAAGTGCGCCAACGCCCATTCATGGCTGGGCTCCCGGCTCACCGGGCAAGACATAGGAAGGGCGGAACGCCGCCAATCCACGCGCGATCGCGTCCGCTACTCCGGGCATCATTTTGTTGAGGTCGCCGCGGTCCTGCACGCTGACGCTGGAAAGTTCCACCGCAATCGCCGGAGCCGCCGTGGTGCGCAATTGCCGCACGCTGGCGGTCTGTACAGTACTGGGCGAGCCCTTGAACCGCTGCACCAGCTGGCCCTGGACTGCATCTCCAAACTTGCGGCTTAAGGTCACGTACGACGCCTGCGCGAAATCCCAATTCAAGATTCCCCCGGCGGTCGCGCGGCTCGGCATGTCGGGCAGGGTATATACGCGCACCGTGCCGGGCAGTCCCATGGAAGAAATATGCAGTGTTACGAACACTGCGCCGCGCTGCGCGTTGGCCATCGCAGAACGGTCGTCAAAGGAGGGGTTCTCGTTGCCGCTGCGTGTTTGCAAGACCTGAAATCCCTGTGCTTCCAGGGCTCGCCGAACTTGGAACGTCAAATCCAGCACCAGGTCGCTTTCCCGAATGCCCTGTGCGCCGCGCGCACCAGGGTCGGTGCCGCCATGCGCCGGGTCCAGCACCACAATGTTCAAGCTCGTCCGTTGTACGGGAGGAGGAGCGACGGTTGGATAAGGCGGAGTTTGAATCGGGGCTGTGGATTGATGCGCGGCGGCCGCCGGTATGGTTTGCGCCGGCGATTGCGCCCACGCGGGGAGGCTCAGCAGCACCGCGGCAAAGCCGACCGCCGCCAGAACGCTCCGGTCCAAACGAAAAAGGCCGCTCGGGAATCGCACGAAAAGCAGAATAGCAAATCTTCGTTCCGCTTCGGCATTCCGAACGGCCCCTCGCCGCTTAAGGGGAACGTCCCGCTATCCACGCGTACGGCTGCAAAGCAACCGCTACGTAGCGCTTAAATTTAGGAAGGACTGCCCTGCGACTTTGCTGCCCGGCGCTCTTTCATCTTTTCTTCTAGTTGTGCGCGCTGCTCGGCGGTCAGCACTTTCCTCGACTCAATCATTGCGGTTTTGTGAATCTCCCGCACTTTCATTTTTTTATCCCCATCCGACAGTGAACTGTCCGCCATAACTGTGGCCGCGTGCGCCTTTGCGTTTTCCCGGATTTTCTTGATTTGCGCTTT
>DASSYL010000547.1:0-2371 GCA_035703315.1 Candidatus Acidiferrum sp.
GTCACCAGGCGTTCTGGGCTAAAGTACGGCAGTGAATCGAGGAGCACGCCCTTGACCACACTGAACACCGCGGTGTTTGCACCAATCCCCAATGCCAGCGTGAGCACCGCGACGACAGTAAAACCGGCACTTTTCCGCAACTGCCGTAGTGCATATCGCAGATCGTGGATGAGTGCCATGGGTAGGAGCCTCACTCGTAGCGAAGGGCGACCATGGGATCGACTTTGGCGGCACGCCTCGCAGGCAAATAGCTGGCAAGCAGCGCGGAAATTGCGAGAACGGCGGCAACGGCCGCGAGGGTCGGAGGATTCCAAGCCCGTACGCCAAAAAGAAGCGTCTCGAGGAGCGTGGAGGTTGCCAAAGCAAGTACGACGCCTGAGAAAATACCAAAGGAAACCAGCCGGCCGGCTTCTTTCAAAACCAGCTTAGAAACAGAGCTGCGCTGCGCTCCCAGGGCCATTCGTACGCCGATTTCTCGCGTGCGCTGGCTGACGGAATAGGCGACAACTCCGTAAAGCCCGATGACGCCAAGCAGGAGAGCGACGACTGCGAATCCTCCCACCAGCCATGCGGAAGAGCGATGCAGGTAAGCCGACGGAGAATTGTGAATCCGATCGGACATGGTAATGCCGCCGAAAGCGGCGAGCGACGGATCAATCCTGCGAATTTCGGAAGAGATTTCTGGCTGCAGCGACTGCGAAGCTTGTGATCTGCGGACAATCAACGAAAAGAACGACAGCGGGTTCTGGTTGAAGGGGACATAGATGGCTGGGCGAAGCATCATGTCCAGCTGGCCTTCCTTGATGTCGTCGACGATTCCAATGATCTGCATGGCCGAAGTTGCCGGCGCGCCGGAATAGTTGAGCTGTTTGCCGAGCGGGTCTTCGCTGCCGAACAACTGGTGAGCCATCGCCTGATTCAAAAGAGCCACGCGAGGCTTCGATGAGTCCTCTTCTTCGGTGAAGTAACGGCCGCGAAGCAAGCGGGCTTGCAAAGTTTCAAAGAACCGGGAACTGACGACGCGATAGGTCACTTCCTGCGGAGAACGAGGTTCGGGGCGGCCGACAATGACGAATTGCGTGGTGAAGTCAGCATCGCCGATGGGCAAGCGATTGGTGGTGCTCACAGAGGTGACGCCGGGAAGAGCGGAGACACGATCGAGAACGTAGCGCTCTAAAGCTAAAGCCTTTTCGGGTTTGTCGTAGGCGGAAGTGGAAGGCGAAACTTGCAAGGTAGTGAGATGGTCGGGCTGCATGCCGATATCGGCGTGCACGAGATAGTAGAAGCTCTTGGCCAGTAAGGCTCCGCCGGTGAGCAGGACCATGGCCATGGCCAGTTCTGCGATAACGAGGTTGGAGCCCAGGCGCCGCCAGGCGGTTCCCGCCGAGCCGCGGCCGCCCTCGGCCAAATCGTCGTGCAGCTTCGATCCGCGCAAACGGAATAGCGGCAGAAGCGAGAAAAAAAGCGCAGCGACGACGGAGATGGCAATGGCGAAAATCACTATGCGGGAATTCAAGACCAGCCCTTGCAAGAAGGGCATGCCGGCCATCATGTCCTCGGGAACGAGATTGCTCAGCAGGCGAATCGCACCGGCCGCAGCAAGCAGACCGAGCGTGGCCGAGATGGACACCAGAAGAAGCGCTTCGGTTAGAAATTGAAGTACCAGCCGTCTGGTCGAAGCGCCGAGTGCGCCGCGCACAGCCACTTCACGGCGACGCCCTTCCGCTCGCACCAAAAGCAGGCTGGCGACGTTGACGCAGGCAATCATCAGCAGCAAGCCCGCTCCGCAGAGCAAGACCAGCAGGATGGGGCGAATATCGCCAACGATTACGGTCGCCAGCGGAAGCATGTAAGCAGCCTGTTCACGATTCGAATTGGGATACTGCTGCTCCAGCTGTTTCGCGATTCCTTTCATTTCGGCGAATGCAACCAAAAAGGAGACGCCATCTTTGAGGCGCGCAACGCCATACAGGCTATGGCATCCACGGCAATCGCGAGGAGCTTGCAAAGCGGTTGACCAAAACTCGGCCGGTTCGGCCGGTGCGAAGTGAAAGTCGGCCGGCAAGACGCCAACAATCGTGGTTGGCTTATCGTCGAGGACGACCGTCAGTCCCACGACGTCGTTTCGGCCGCCATAGCGTTTTTGCCACGCGGCGTAACTCAGCAAGGCTGCGCGCGGCTCCGCGGGCTCGCCCTCGCCGGAGCGGAAATCGCGACCAAGTACGGGGGTGACGCCCAGAGTGCGAAAGAATCCGTCGGTGACGCGCGCGCCCGTGACACGCTGAGCGCCTTCGGGCGTGCTCATCAGAAAGCCGTCGTTTTCATAGACGTCGAAAGCGCTAAAAACCGTGTTCAGCTTTTTCCAATCCAC
>DASSYL010000001.1:0-2540 GCA_035703315.1 Candidatus Acidiferrum sp.
GGCCGCTGGTTCTGCGGGTGTGTTAGCCTGACTTGCTTGCAGTTTTTTCGTCTTCCACTATGCGTATCGGCATTACTTGTTATCCCACCTACGGCGGCTCTGGCGTCGTCGCCACCGAGCTTGGCCAGGAGCTGGCCGCGCGCGGGCACGATGTTCACTTCATCAGCTATGCCCCGCCGATTCGAATGAACCTAAACGATCCGCATATTTTCTTTCACGAAGTGGAGGTCGCGAGCTATCCGCTGTTCGACCATCCGCCCTATGCGCTGGCGCTCGCCACCAAGATGCTAGAGGTGTTCGAGTCGGAAGCGCTGGACCTGCTGCATGTGCACTATGCGATTCCGCACTCGGTAAGCGCCATGCTGGCGCGTTCTATGGCGGCTCCTCGGCGGCTGCCGTTCATTACCACGTTACATGGAACCGATATTACGCTCGTCGGCAGCAACCGGTCCTATCTGCCGATCACGAAATTTTCGATTGAGCAGAGCGACGGTGTGACCGCCATCTCCACCTATCTGCTGAAGCAGACTCTAAAAGAATTCGATATCAAGCGGGCGATCGAAGTGATTCCGAATTTCGTGAACTGCGACCTTTACACGCGGCAGCCAAATCTCGCCCAACGCGCGAAATGGGCTCCCGCCGGCGAACCGATTTTGATGCACCTTTCCAATTTCCGGCCCGTGAAGCGCGTTCCTGACTGCGTGGAAATTTTCGCGCAGGTGCGCGCTAAAATGCCGGCTAAGCTGTTGCTCATTGGTGATGGGCCGGAACGAGGCGCGGCGGAATATCTGGTGCGCAAGAAGAAGTTGCAAAAGGATGTGCTGTTTTTGGGCAAGCAGGATCAAGTGTATCGCCTGCTTTCTGACGCGGACTTGTTCCTCCTGCCTTCTCAGCTCGAATCGTTTGGACTGGCCGCCCTTGAAGCAATGGCCTGCGAGGTTCCCGTCATCGCCACGAAGGTTGGTGGTGTTCCCGAAGTCGTCGAACACAATGTGGATGGTTATCTCGTGGAGCCGGGTGACGTCGCCGCGGCGTCAAGATATGCGATTGATTTGTTGTCGCGGGCGGATCGCGGGCGCGAAATGGGCGAACTCGCCCGCATCAACGCCAAAAAGAAATTCTGTGCGAATGACGTGATTCCCTCTTACGAGCGCTACTATCAGCGGGTTCTCTCCGAAACTCGAGCCGCGTCCGCGTAGCTGGCTACATACTCTGCCAACCTGCCGCGTCCCGGATTTAATCGGGCGGGACGCCGGTTGCGTCCCGCCGCGTGAAGCTTCGTTCCCTGCCCGGCTCAGGCCTTGGCTGCTGACGCTGCCTGCGAGCGCATCTGTTGCATGAATTGCCGCATCGCGGCGATATGGCCAGGGTTACGCTGCTCCTGCCAAGCCTCATAGCGCTTCGCTGCTTGTTCCAGGTGCGTCAAGATCTGCTTGTTTTGGAAGCGTTCACGGAATGTCGGAACCACCGGCTTAAGGGCCTCCCAGACGCCAAAGAATTCGCCGCTGGTCTCAAAGAAAAGGTCGTCGTGCAATAGACCATAGTTGAGCAGTGCGCACGCTTGCTCCCAGTAGCCGATCACCATCCCTACGTACGTTCCGGATTCACTGCCCATCGGCGCGATGCGCATGGCGTCATCGATATTGTTCACGATATAGTTTTTGGCGAACCAATCGCGAGCTTGACGTAACTTCGGTTCCCGCCGCTGGTCATACACCTGAAGGTGAAGCTGCGCTTGCTCATGCGTCGGTTTATTTTCCATAGTGCTCTCCGTTCCTTGCATTGATTTTCTGAAAGGAAACTGCGTCGAACGCGGTCTCCAAGTTGGGTTTAGCCCTGCTCTGCACGAGGCGGGTCCGTACTCTACCGGGGCTATACCTACACATCTTAACGACGTTTGATCCATTCGGAAATCGACAAAATCGCCTCAACGCAAGGATCCAAATTTTGGAAGGCCGCCAGCGAAAAGGCGCGGAAACGCCCTGCCGCCAACCCCCATCCACTCCGTCACTCGAAGTGTGTGTTGCAGCACACAGACATCGCAGACGTTTGGGTCGACGCCAAATACAAGAAAAACATGCGGTTACTGCGGTGGGAGCAAGTTAACGCGTAAGCGCCACTTGCGAGCGGATGTGTTCAAGGACCCGCATGTGGATGCGGTGGATGATAAAGTCGGACCACCAGTGCCAGTAGGTTTCGGGCCACATGGAGTGCGAGTACCACGTGGTGCCTTCGACACGGGTGCGGCCGCCTGGCAATTCGGTGAGCAGGAACTGGCCCTGGTGCGACTCGAAGTAGCCGTGCAAATGTTTTGCTTCGATGTGGCCATAGGGAGTGAGTTCGTTCATCGGCGCGGGATTTTCCGTAACGCTAAAGCGGAGCAAATGCGGCTCGTCCCAGATGGTGATCGGTTCGACAAAGCGACCAGTAGAGAACACGCAGTGACGGACGGCGCCGGGGCCATGGCCTGCGATTTCCGCGCGAATGGGATACGCTATTCCAGCGCGAAAGAGAGTTTCCTTTGGCGGGGGAATTTCGGA
>DASSYL010000021.1:0-4470 GCA_035703315.1 Candidatus Acidiferrum sp.
CAGCCCATCGGGCTCGAGCGTCCCCGTTCCCGGCGCCAGCATCGGATCCATCACGTCCACGTCCAGCGAGATATAAATATTTTCGCTCGGCGGTACCTGCGCCAGCGCCCACTCCACTCCCTTCGTGTGAATCTGCTCCGAAGTCACAATCGAAGTGTGAATCTTCCGCGCATTTCCAATCGCTTCCGGATCGTTCGCCAGCCCGCGCATGCCCAATTGCACAATTTTCTTTACGTGAGGTAGCTGCGCCGTCCGGTTCACCCACGAAGCATGATCCAGATTCCCTGGCTCGCCGTTCCACGTGTCCAGGTGCGCATCGAAGTGCACCACCGTCACATCCTTGTCCATCGCACGAATCACCGGAAACGAAATGCTGTGATCCCCGCCCAGAATGATCGGAAACGCCTTCTTCTCAAGAATTTTCTTCACTGCCGCGGTAATCTTCTCGCCCGTCTGCGCCGGCACCGTCGGATAAATAAGCACATCGCCGACATCGGCCCAGCGCTTCCCCTTCAGCACCGTCCGGTCGCCGTCAATGTAATAAAATCCTTCTGTCAAATCGTGATTGTATTCCTGCGAACTCTCCCGCAAATCGCGCGGTCCGTAACGCTCCCCCGGCTGCCCCCAGGTCCCTTCATCGAACGGCACGCCCAATACCGCAAAGTCCGCCTTCAACTCCTCCAGGTTCGTCACATAGGGCGCGCCCAAAAACGTCCGCACCCCCACAAACGTAGGCTGCGACTGCCCCTGCGCCACTGCAATCATCGATAGCACCGCCGTACCAACCACCACTAAGCGTAACCAGCTTCTCGGTTTGATCATGCTCTCCACCCCGTAAGCTCAGGCGCCTCAACTTGGGCTGACACCCAACCGCTTCAACTCGGCCCGGCATAGGAGGCGCGCCACAACCTTCTGCTACCACTCCGACCCTGTCCGAGTGCTTTGGCTCGCAATCTTACTAAATTATAGTAAGGTTTCACACGTCGCGGGTTGCCGCCTCTTCAACCTAGGCCGTCATGACCCTTTGTGCTTTGCACTCTGCGCCTTGTGGGTTTTACTTTCCCCGGCACAGTTCGCTATGGTTGAACTATGTTCACCGGCATCATCGAACACCGCGGCGCCATCGCCCGCCTCGAAACGAATTCCTCCGGTGGCAAACTCACCGTGCACGCTCCGTCTCTCGCCGAAAGACTCGCCGTCTCCGCCAGCATCGCCGTCAACGGTTGCTGCCTCACCATCGTCGGCACGGACCACGAAAATTTCTCCGCCGACCTCTCGCCGGAAACGCTGGCGAAAACTTCCTTCTCTTCCCTAAAAACGGGCGCCCGCGTGAATCTCGAGCAGCCCCTCACCGCCGGAAAAGAATTCGGCGGCCATTTCGTACTGGGGCACGTGGACACGATCGGCCAAGTCTCCCATCTAACTTCGGATGGCGACTCTTGGCTCTTCGGCGTCCAAATCCCCGCCGAGCTCGCGCCCCACATCGTCTCAAAGGGTTCCCTCACCATCGACGGCATCAGCCTCACCGTCGCGCGCTGGCACAGCGGGATCGCCGAAATCGCCGTCATCCCCTACACCTACGCCCACACCAACATCGCCGACCGTATCCCCGGCGACGCCGTCAACCTCGAGGCCGATATCCTCGGCAAATACATCGAGCGCTACTTCACCCAACGCCAATCCACCCCACAATCCTCACCCTTCCGCGTCGACGACCTCGTCCGCCAAGGCTTCTAAAGCGGAGCGTTCCCTTGTTCCTTTTTCTTGGCTTACATGTATTCCGCGTCCTCGTCTACTGATATTGAGCTGCGCGATTCCCGCCTCGCCCTGAGTCCTCCCAGCAAGTCCTTTGAATTCACTCCTTACGAGAAAACACTAAGAGTGGGTACGTGTGCCGAGCCAGCACGGCGCGACGCGATCTACGCATTTGTGCGCCGCGGCAGAAGTCGTCCAAGTGGACTTCAACAAAAATCGTACTTTCCATAATTTGCTGCGACGACCGGTGTGCCACCCCTGCCTTTCGCCTTACGCAGCCGGATTCCTTTTAGCTCGCGCCCCACGCCAATACAACGCCAAACCAACCGCGACCATCGCCACGGTAGTCCCCACCACCTTGGCCAAAAAAACTTCCCGGTCCGCCGCATCTCCCGGAGGTAACACTGACACCAGGATGGAAAGCAGGGTCACCGCAAACGCGAGCGTGCAAGCCACCCACACCCCCGCCTTGCCGCCGGGAATCAGCACCGCATGCTCATTCGTCTTACGGTCTGGCCGCCCCGCCAGCTTGATCGCCGCGGCGAACATGTACAGGAACGGAATGAAATACAAAATGATCGTAATGTCGATTACCGTCTGATAAGCTCCGCGCGTCGTTTCGTTAATCTGGCTCAGCAGCAGCACCAACGCCGACAACACCGCCTGCACCAGGATCGAAACATAGGGCGTCCGCCATTTCGGATGAATTTTTCCGAACGCCTTCGGCAGGTACCGGTCGATGCCAACGACAAACGGCACTCGTGAAATTCCCGCCACCGTGCTCCCCACACCTCCGGCATTTCCCACCGTCACCAGCAGCGCCGCCAGCACACCCACAATTCCAATTTTCAGCGCACTCGACCCAACCGTTATCGCGTGAAACACCCCGCTCTTCGGATCAATCTCGTTCGCCGGAACAATCGCCAGCAGCGAAAATGTCCCGATGATGTACATCCCTGCAATCAGCGCCGCCGCCGCAATCAGCGCGCGCGGCAAAGTTTTCCGCGGCTCGCGGATTTCTCCGCTCATCGCCGAAACTAGCTCCAAACCGGTAAACGCAAACGCAATCTGCGACCAGAAATTAACTGTGTCCCAGTTCCAGCTCGGCATCATGTTCGCCACCGTGAACTGCGTCACCGAGCCTTGCTTCAGCCACAAAACACCGCCGATTGCCACCAGAATCAGCAGCGGCGCGTACGTCGAAGCGCCACCCGCATTCTGCAGCCACTTCCCGATGTTCAATCCGATGAGATTCAAGACAACCGCAACAGCCAGCAGTGCAAGCGAGCCCATAAGCAAGAACGTCCGGTCCTGCGCCAGCGCCGCGCCCTTCCCGCCCAGCACATACGCGCTCATCGATGTGCTGGCCAGCAGCAGTCCCGGGAAATAAAAAATCGTGTAAATCCAATACGTCCACCCGGCCACGAAGCCGTGAAAATTGCCGAACGCCTCCTTCGCCCACACGTACAAGCCGCCCTCTTCCGGAAAGCGCGACGACAATTCGTTGATTACCATCGCCATCGGCACAAAAAACAGCAGCGCCGCGAGCACCCACAGACTGATGGAAGAAGTTCCGTTGTGCCCTGCCGCCGCGATCCAGCGCGGCCCCAACACCGTCGCGATGTTAAAAAGGAGAACGTCCCAGAAACCCATCTCGCGGCAAAGCTGGCTGCGTGGATCGGACGCTGCGCTGCCGGAAGACGCAACCGCTGTGGATGACCCTTTCGTGGCCCCACTCACAGGGTCACGTCCATGGCGGGAATCAGATTGTCTTGCGCAATGAAGTTTTGAATGAAGGGGTCAGGCGAACTTTCAAACTCTCCCCAGGAAGCGAACACGCTCGCCGTTCCATCCTGTAAAAACACGATGGTATCCGCGATGCGCCGCGCCAGGTGCGTGTCGTGCGTCACCACAATCGAAGTGCGGTGAAATTTATCCTTCAGGCGTTGGATCAGATCGCCCATGTGCGCGGCCATGATCGGATCCACCATAGTGGTCGGCTCGTCGTACAAAATCGCCTGCGGATTCTGCGCCAGCGCCCGCGCAATCGCCACCGCCCGCTTCATTCCTGTCGAAAGCTCGCTCGGCACTTTGTCCAGCACCTCTTCCACTTCCAGTTCCTTTGCCAGTTTGTCCGTGTACTCATCCATATCGGATTGTGTCAATCCCGGTTGATCCTCCAGCGGAAACGCGATGTTGTCCCGCACCGTCAGCGAATCGAACAGCGCCCCGGACTGAAAGACCATCGTCACTTTCTTGCGGATTTTGTAGAACTGCTGCTCGCTCAAGTTTGTCACGTCCTCGCCGTCCACAATCACCTGCCCGGAATCCGCGCGCAGAAATCCCATGATGTGTTTCAGCGAAACCGACTTGCCCACTCCGCTGCGCCCCATGATCACGCAGGTCTCGGCGCGCTTCACCGCAAACGTCACATTCATCAGCACGGGACGATCGTCGAACGCCTTGCACACGTCGCGAAATTCAAAATAATTTTCGGAAGGTCGTTCTTGCGCTTCAGGATTGGCGCCTGAAAATGTGGATGCTGATCTTTCTTCGGCCGAGCTCACTCGTGCTCCGTTCTCCAGATCCTCACAGCCTCTTCGTAGTCCTGCGGCGTATTCATGTTCCAGAATAGCCGCCCCGCGCTATCAAATCGTTTCCATTGCGTCTCGTCAAGCACTTCCATGCGCAGACGTTTCATCGCCTCGGTCACTT
>DASSYL010000115.1:0-2916 GCA_035703315.1 Candidatus Acidiferrum sp.
GTACAACCACGGCACCGGCGGCAGCGGCAGCATCGCCGGATGCTGGCTGCCCATGCGACGTGCTGGTGCCGCCGCACGCGAAATGCTCGTCTCCGCCGCCGCCGCGCGCTGGGGCGTCAATACCAACACCTGCGTCGCCAAGAATGGCGGCGTGCTCCATGGCTCGCGCAACAATTTCCTCACCTACGGTGAACTTGCCAACGACGCCGCAAAACTCCCGATCCCCAACCTCAATACCGTAACTCTCAAGAATTCCGACGATTTCACCATCGTGGGCAAAGCGACCCCACGTTTCGAAGCCGTTTCCAAAACCAACGGCAAGGCCGTCTTCGGCATCGATTCTCGCGTTCCCGGCATGCAGTACGCCGTCGTCGCAAGGTGCCCGACTTTTGGCGGCAAGGTAAAGTCGTTCGATGCCGCTAAAGCGAAAGCTGTTCCAGGAGTCCGCGACGTATTCGTGATCGATCCCGTCTCCACCGGTGCGTTCAGCGCGGGCGGTGTCGCCGTTATCGCCGACAACTCCTGGGCCGCCATGCAAGGCCGCAAAGCACTTGAAATCAAGTGGGACGAAGGCCCGAACGCCGGCGAATCCTCGGAAGCGCTGCAGAAGCAATTCCTCGACAACGCCGCCAAGCCCGGCAAGATCGTTCGCAATGATGGCGACGCAGACTCCGCCGTCCTATCAGCCGCCAAAAAAGTGGAAGCCACCTACGAATTCCCTTTCGCCGCTCACGCCACCATGGAACCCATGAACTGCACCGTCCACATCCGCCCGGACTCCGCCGAAGCCTGGGTCCCCACGCAAGCTCCGCAATGGGCGCAAGACACCATCGCCGGCGTCAGCAAACTCCCCAAAGACAAAATCAAAGTAAACACCACTCTGATGGGTGGCGGATTCGGCCGCCGCTATATGGCCGATTTCGTCATGGAAGCCGCGCAAATTTCAAAACAAACCGGCAAACCGGTCATGGTCCTGTGGACCCGCGAAGACGACATGCAGCACGATTTTTATCGCCCCGCGTCCTACCATCATTTTTCCGGCGCCGTGAACAATGACGGCTCGATTGCGGCCTGGAAACATTTCCAGACTTCCACCTCCATCGAAGCCATGTGGAGTCCCAAGGGTAAGGAATCTCCGGAAAAATCCGAATTCGCCACTGCCGTTTTTATTCCCTACCAGACGCCCAATTACCGCGTCGAATACACGCTCGCCGAGTCCGGCGTGCCGCGCGCCTGGTGGCGCTCGGTCGAACATTCCACCAGCGGCTTTGTCGTTGAATGTTTCGTGGACGAACTCGCCGCGGCTGCCGGCGCTGATCCGCTTGAATTCCGGCTGCGCTCCATCGGCGCCGATCGCAAAGTTCCCGATTTCACCGATCCCAAGGAAGGCAAACCTCTCGACACCGCCCGCCTTAAAGGTGTTCTGAAACTGGCCGCCGAAAAAGCCGGCTGGGGTTCACCGCTTCCCAAAGGCACGGCACGGGGTATTGCCGGCTACTATTCCTTCAACACCTACACTGCCGCCGTCGCTGAAGTCAGCTTGAAAGACGGCATGCCCAAAATCCACCGCTTGGTTTATGCGGTCGACTGCGGCCGGCCCGTGAATCCGGATGGCATTCGCGCGCAAGTCGAAGGAGCGGCAGTCTATGGCCTCTCCGCGGCGCTGCACGACGCCATCACCATCAAGAATGGCGCCGTCGTGCAAACTAATTTCCACGAATACCAGATGCCGCGCATCGCCGATACGCCAAAAACAGAAATTCACATCGTCGAAAGCAAGGAAGAACCGACTGGCATCGGCGAACCCGGCCTGCCCGTGGTAGCCGCGTCCGTTTGCAACGCCATCTACTCGCTCACAAAAAAACGCGTCCGCCGTCTCCCCGTCCGCCCCGGCGACTTGGCGTAGGCGCCCTTACTTAATCCATCGCGTCCTAGCCCCCGAATGTAGCGGCGGCCTTATGCTGCGGCCCTGCCATCCCCTGTGACCAATTTCTATTGGCCTGCTGTCGTGGAGAATGTCATGAAGATTGTGCCTGTAATTAAGGCGAGTGATTTCTAACGATCATTCCATTTCTACACTCAAGTTCTCGACTTCGAGCGCAAGTGGCCCGGATATGAAGATCGCGAGGTGGTCAACGGAGTCATTGACCTAGTTCGGGACGGGGCTGAACTACAGCTTTCGCGTCATTCAGGAGACGGTGTTTTCGGCTCCGTCAACCGAGTGCTTGTAGACGACGTAGATGACGTTACGCTACCTTTCGCGCGCGGGGTCTGGATACGACACAGCGTCCTGAGTCTCCAATTCATACAGCGCCAGTTGATCAGTCGTGGGGACTGCGTGAGTTTGCGGTGACTGATCCAGACGGCAACAATCTCTGTTTCTGTGAGAAGTGGTGCCGAATAGAGAGTTCCTGATGAAGTCGTGCCCGGAATGTTCGGCAGTACACGGAACTCCAAACAAATCAAAGCTCGCGCGCCAGTTCCAGTGCCCTCTGCGTCTGAGGGTCTTGGTCTGCAAGAAGCTGCTCAGGAGGTTGCGCCACGGAAAGGCCTGGCGTGACGTCTCGTCTCGATCAGCTTGCCTTGCCAACGTAAGAGATCGAGCCGCTGCTACAATTGCAGCGCCTGTCCGTCAATGCCACGAAGGACGCCATGGCAGAGTCCAGTCGGCCGCCCGTGCGCGCCGCTACTGAGTTCGATCGGTGCCCGTGATATGTGAGGTTTGAATGTCGGACGAAGTAGAGTTCCTTAAGCGTGTTTACGACCGCTTCAACACTCGCGATATGGAAACGGTACTTGCGGCTATGCACGAGGATGTCCTTTGGGCAAATGGCATGGAAGGCGGTCATGTCCGTGGACGCAATGAGGTGCGCAGCTACTGGACCCGTCAGTGGGCCATGCTTGATCCGCACGTCG
>DASSYL010000235.1:0-2764 GCA_035703315.1 Candidatus Acidiferrum sp.
CGAAGTGCCGTGGCCGAAAATTTCAAACGAGCGCGTGAAGTTGTGCGCCAGCAGGGCTTTATAGTCCTTGCCCCAACGCGGACTTCCTGGCGGCAATCCTCCGAATGCGAAGCCAATGGGCGTGACGTCATAACGGGCATCGAGGCCACCGCCGCCATAAAAGCCAACCTTGCTGGCATCAAGTTCATAAAAATCGTGAAGGACGCGACTAACCGCAAAGCCCTTGTAATCGTTAAGGGGTTCATCCATCACGCCAACCGAAACGGCGCCGGTGTTGAACATCAAATTCTTGCCGACAAGGCCGCTGGAATTGGCGAGACCGTTGGGGAACTTACTGGACGCGGAAAGCAGCAACAGGCGCGGAGTTTCGGCACCGTTTGCGGAAAGAATTACGGCCTTGGCCTTTTGCAGGTGCACATTTTTCTTCTCGTCGAAATACAGAGCACCCGTCGCGCGGCCGTGCTGGTCCACTTCGATTTTGTGCACGTAGCTGTTTGGCCGGATTTCGCACTTCCCGGATTTTTCGGCTAGTGGAATGACGCTGGCCAGCGAGCTCGACTTGGCTTTCACTTCACAGCCAAAGCCGAGACAAAAGCCGCAGTTTATGCAGGCGCTGCGTCCGGCGCGTGGCTGCGACAGGATGGCCATGGGCGCGGGAAAAGGATTCCAGCCGAGTTTGCGCGCCGCACGCTCAAAAATGACCCCGGAACTCTTTACGGGCAACGGAGGCATCGGATACGGCTTGGAGCGCGGTGGATCGAATGGGCTCGCACCAGCCATGCCGGAGACGCCAACTTCCCATTCGACCTTGGTGTAATACGGTTCCAGATCCGCGTACTTGATCGGCCAATCGGTCAGGGTCGATCCGGCGACCGGCCCGATCTTGCTGCGCTCGATGAAATCAATTTCGTGGAAGCGCCAGAAATTCGCCGTGAAGTGATTGCTTGTTCCGCCCACCGCACGGCCATAGAGAACCACTCGCTGCTGTTTGGCTTTATCCCGTGGCGTTTTGCGAAAAGTGTTGGGCTGCAGCTTGGGATGGTTGGTCAGCAGGTCTTCCTGCAGGACTTTGATTTCGTCGTGCGAAAAATCGTTTTCGCGCAGGTAGGGACCTTGTTCGAGCACCACCACGCTGAAGCCGTTGGTGGAAAGTTCCTTGGCCAGAATGCCGCCGGCCGCGCCGGAGCCCACGATCACAAAATCCACAACGTCGGAAGGATTGTATTTCACCGTGTCGGGCGCCTTGGCCCCAAAAGTCGCTTTAGTCATTCTTCGCGGATTCCTTTGCAGCGAATGCTGGTTGCCAGCCCGCATAGCCCTTATCGTAGTAGCCGAAGGGAGGTTGAAAGCCGTGCTCCGGCAAGCGTCCAATCACGGTCCAGCCGACGCCGCCGCGGTTGCCTTTGCGGTCGGATTCGGGGTCGATCAGGAAGCCGGCGAGCGTGTGTGCTCGAATGGTTTCAAAGAACTGCGCAGCAGAACCCGGCATGAAATTCGCACGCGGCCGCCGCGGAGGATTCTTCGAGCCGGCTTCGTCCAGCGATTCCAGGACGGCTTCCTGCTGAGCGGGTGTCGCCACGGAAAAAAGCGTCGCAGAGGGGAAAAGATGCTTCAAACGAGTTTGAATTTCAGGCAAGCCTTCGCGATACGTCTTCTGATCGTCCGCCGCAAAAGTGACCAGAGCACGATCGATGAAGTACACCACGCCGGCTTCACGCGCGCCGGGCGTAGAGTCGCTCGGAATGATGCAAGCGGAAATCGCTTCCACCTCTTTCGCTTCCGCGGGAGTAAGGAATTCCAAGTTCTGCGAATCAGCGGCCGTGGCCGCTTTGTGCGCGTGCTCCGCCGCAGCAAGAACCGCCGGCCAGTGGGCCGCGGTCCACGTGGCGCCTGCCGCCGCCAAGGTACGCGACAAAAATTGCCTTCGATCAAGTTCAGGAATCAATGTGGATGTCCAATGTGAAATCCAAAAATTCTGATTTTCTCGACTCTATTCCCTGCTTGCGGGAACGTCAATGCAAAAGAACCGATAGAACGAAACGCCGTGGCAAATCGCAAACCAAATTGGCTGGAAGGCGTATTTGCGGATAGCGGCGAGGCTGCGCTACGATGGTTCCCGCGTGTCTTGACCAAACAACACGCGCTCTCCCACCGAAGAATGGCGACATTAACCGGCGCAATCGGCACCGGCAGCAAGTGGCTGCTGGACAAAATCGTGGGCGCAATCGCGGCCACCGGAATCAATCCCAATGTTTTGACATTTCTGGGGCTGGTGGTGAACTTCGGCGCCGCGGCGAGTTTTGCGGTCGGCAAATTTTTTCTGGGCGCGCTGATAATTTTTTTCGCGGGCTTTCTGGACATGCTGGACGGCCAAGTGGCGCGGCGGCAGAACCGCGTCACGGCGTTCGGCGCATTTTACGACTCCACGCTGGATCGCTATGCAGACATGGCGTTGTACATGGGCCTGCTCGTCTACTACTCGGTGAGCGGCCGCACACCGTACGTAATTTTGGCGGCGGTGGCCACGGCCGGCTCGGTGATGGTGAGTTACGCGCGCGCCCGCGCCGAGTCGTTGATTCCACTCTGCAAAGTCGGTTTCATGGAGCGTCCTGAACGCCTGGTCCTGCTCATCATCGGCGGCGTGTTCAATCGCATGGCCCCGGTGCTGTGGGTGATCGCAGTCGTGTCCACGCTCACCGTAATTCACCGCATCGTGTTCACCTGGCAAGAAACGCGCGCCGGCCGCACCCTCCCCGGAATCAAG
>DASSYL010000450.1:0-3085 GCA_035703315.1 Candidatus Acidiferrum sp.
CCCACAATTCCCAGGCTCTTCGCGCTGATCTTATCGAGCGTGTCCTGCGGCGTATGCCAGTATCCGGCCGAGTTCACCAGGTCAATCACGTCCGCCGACGGTACACCCCGCTGCAGAAACGATAAGTGATCGTCATCGACCGGCGTGGCTTCATCAAGGAATACCTGCCCATAACCGAGCCTCTTTGCCGTCGCCCAAATCAGATCCTCCAATGGCTTGGTCGAGTACTGCTCCTTGCGAATACCTAGCGCTCGCCCGCCCACCAGGTCCGCCAAAATCATCGCTCGTACGTGCTTCAGCTCACCGCTCGCCGCCATTTTCGCCGCCATCTGCCGGCTGCCGTAGCGGTTGTCCGGATCCTGCCACTCTTTCCGCACCGCTTCTTCCCCGTCGAAAAATGCAAGCCAGATCGAGTAATGCGGCCGCATCGCGCACATTTTTCGCGCCAGCTCCAGCATCACTCCTGTCGAGGAGCCGCCATCATCCGCACCCACAAAGTTATCCAGCTTTTTCGTATCGTAATGCGTCGCCAGCAGGATAATTCCCTGCCGCTCGCCCTGAACTTTCGCCACGATATTTTTCATCGGCAGCCGCCCTGCCGGCGTATCCGCCGAAAACGAGTCGCTGTCCACCGTGCAGCCGAAAGTTGAAAGCTGCGATGAAATGTAATCCTGTGTTTGCAGAATCGCCTGCGAACCGGCCGGCCGCGGTCCGAAGCTCACCAGCTTGGCTACGTGCGCGTACGCTTTCGCTCCATCGAAACCGCCCGTTTTTTCCGGTGGCAGCGCATCGTCAGGAACCTGCGCCGAGGGCGCGCTGGTGGTCCCGCCCGTAGACGGCTTGCTCCGAGTCTCCGGGGCTTCGCCGTTCGCGGTGGATTTGCAGCCCGCCAGCATCAGCAGGCAGCAACCGAGCCACGCCACCGCGCGTCGCGACACCCTTATTCTTGCGCATTTCGCGCAGCGTCCCATTCTGTTCATGGATTACCCCTGCGTTTCCGCTGCCAGGCGCCGCTCTCTCCTGCGCACCACGACCCAGGAAACTCCCACGCCCACAAAATACAGTCCGGTCATTACCGCCATCACCATCAGCATGGTGAGCGCATCCGGAGTGGGCGTCACAATCGCCGCCACCACCGTGATGATCAATACGGCGTACTTGGTATTCTCGATCAAAAATTTCGGAGTCACGATGCCGAACAGCGTCAAAAAGAAAATCAGCACGGGCAATTCAAACACCAGCCCCAGCGCCACAATCACCAGCAGGACAAGATCAAAATAGTCGTCAATCTTGATGAGCGGAACAGCCGGCCCCTGAAAACTGACCAGAAAATCCAGAATGTGCGGCAGCGCCAGGTAGTACGCGAAGGCAATTCCCGCCAGAAACAGAAACACCGTCGAAAACAGAAAGCCCGTCACCGCGCTGCGTTCACGCTTGTACAACGCCGGCGCCACAAATAGCCAGATCTGGTAAAGGACAATCGGCGACGCCATCACAATTCCCAGGTAAATGCTCAGTTTGATCAGCAGGCTCAGATAATCGGTCGGTCCGGTGTAAACCAAGTTGTCGGAGAGCCCATGTTTCCGCAGCGCCGTCTTGATGGGAATCGCGACGACGCCTACAAATCGTGGAGCCACAAACCAGCCGATCGCCGCACCTACGGCAATGGCGAGCAGCGAGTTGATGATCCGTTTGCGCAGCTCGATCAGATGCTCGAAGAACGACATCTGTCCGCCCGAACCGTCTTCGGGCGCAGGCGGAGTCGTTGCGCTCACCTCAAGCTGGTTGTCGCTGGTCATTGGGCTTTTGGGCGGACTGATGGGAAGGCTGACTGGATGGTTGCTCGGGCTCTGAAGAACGGATCGAGTCGGAGCCGGTCGCCTCTTCGGCGGGTGCGAAATCCCTGGGGCTGTTTTCTGCCGCGATTTCTAGTGCGTCGGAATCACGCGCCACCGCTTCGCTCACCGGTGCGACCGTCGGCTCCATCGGCTCAGCGGCATCGCTTGCGCTTGCGGCGGAGTGTTCGGGAAGAATCTTCGGCTCGCTGCCAGCCTCTTCGCCCGGGGGCGAACTGGCCAGTTCCTTCTGGCGTTTCGCTTCGGTTTCTTCCTGCGATTTTTTCCACTCGGCTTCGCGGTTCTGGCGTTCGATGTTCCGCATCTCTTCCTCAAACGCCATCTTGAAATCGTTGGAGGCTTTGCGGAATTCGGCCATCAGCTTGCCCAGCCCGCGGGCAAGTTCCGGCAGCTTGTGCGGCCCGAAAAACACCAGCACCACGATGAACAACACCACGAGATGAGGAACACTGAACATTTAGGATTAACTGTAGCCGCGATCCGCCTCTTTGGCATCATAGGAAGGGGCCGCCACCCTGTCAAACCGGTCTTTTGTCGCTGTCCCGGATCGCTGTTGCCAAAAGCCCGCGTCTAAGTCACTTTAGACCAGGGCAGACCTGGATTTTGGCGGCTTTGGGCGTGTTATACTTGAGAATCTGCAGGAAGCCATTCTTTTTCAGGGCATGCAGGTAACCCTGGGACCCTGCCGGTCGCGTGAGGTCAGGATGAATCAGAATCGTCGCGGCGTTGTAGTTATCGTCACCGTTTTACTCGCATCCGCCGTATTTGGATGGATTTACGGCCCCTCGGTGCGAGCCACCTCCAGTGCGGCTGAAGATACGCAATCCGCCGTGCGCGAATTCACCACGGTGTTGGACGTCGTGCAGGGCAACTACGCCGAGCCGGTGGACGTCGATAAAGAAGTGTACGCGGGCGCCATCCCCGGCATGCTGCGCGTTCTCGATCCCCACTCCAACTTTTTTGATGCCCGCCAGTACGCGCTCCTCCGCGAAGACCAGCGCGGCAAGTATTACGGCGTGGGCATGATCGTTGCGCCGCGCGAAAACAAGACCGTTGTGATGGCGCCTTACGTTGGCGCGCCTGCCTACAACGCAGGCTTGCGGCCCGGGGACGTGATCGTAAAGGTCGATGAAAAGTCCACGGAAGGGCTTTCTACCACCGAAGTCGCGGACATGCTGAAGGGTCCCAAAGGGACGGTGGTTCGAATCGTCGTGACCCGTGAAGGCTAT
>DASSYL010000465.1:0-4063 GCA_035703315.1 Candidatus Acidiferrum sp.
AGCGATTTGGGAGGAGGCGAGAGAGGAGAACGAGCTCTTGCCTTTCCGCTAAAAGCGGGCGCGGATATTGTTTCGGAAAGCGGTGTGAAAGCTGCGAGGACCGGAGTTGTCGAGAGTACAAAAACATTCGTATGGACGGCAGACTGTTCCACGGTCTGGCAGCAGGACATGGAGCATGCCTGCAATGAGCTGGCGCCGGGCTGCGTATCACCCTTCTTATGCTGGTCGCAATCCATCCGCGGTTCAGCTGTTTTGGCTGCGTTGTGGTGATGTGCCGCAATCGGGCAATGATCCCCCGTGCAGCATGCGCCGCTGGCGATGACTATCGCGCCAATCACCGGAGCTTTGAAAAAGAAAAGGCCCAAAAGGCAGCACCACGCGCTCAAGACGCGGCGCATTCGAGGTGACTCCAGATGGAGGAAGGCTACGAGCACCAAAGTATGATACGCCAAAAATGGCGAACCGGGTACCCAGGGCTACTCGAGCGCGCTCGTCTACCGTTTCGTCGGGTTGCGTAGAGCGAAACGGGCGCGGACTGACGATGTCGCCGATACTTTCCTGCCGTGTTAGTCTCACTTCTGAACCACCATAGAACGAAATACACACGTTGCACATGGAATTCGATGGACCCGAAGCCGCCCAATAAATTTGAGGTATATCTGGATTCGGGCTTCGCCGGTCTTTTGTTGTTCTGTGCGGTGGTAGCCCTGATTGTTGCCGCGAAGACTTCGCGCCTGCCCGTGCAGTTCGATTACGAGGAAGGAAATATTGTCAACGCGGGATTGCGAATTACGCAGGGGCAGACTCCGTATCCGGCGCCGGGGGGCTGGCCCATTGTATTGAACCCCTATGGCCCCATTCCATATTTGCTCACAGCGATGCTGGTCAAGTGGTTTGGAGTCGGTTTTTTTGCTCCGCGCGTGGTCAGTCTACTATGTGGCGTGACGATCACACTGCTGATTGGGTTTTTGTTGCGCCGGTTGGGCGGCTCAATTCCAGCGAGCATCATTTTTTCTTGTTTGTTTCTTTCCGTCGCGAGTATTCGCAACTGGCTTTTAACCTGCCGCGTGGATTGGCTGGCTTTGCTATTTTCGTTTGGCGGGTTGGCGGTATGCGTTTTTTGGGAGAAACGATGGTACGTTGCGGCGTTACTTTTTTCCGCCGCATTTTTTGTCAAATACAGCCTGCTGGCCGCACCTCTCGCCTGCGGCATTTGGTTCCTGACGCGGAAGGACTGGAGGACCGTGGTTCGGGTCATCGCGAGCTCAATTGTGTTTTGTGGGGCCGCCTTCTGGATTACACAGCGGTGGAGCGGCGGAAACTTTGCGTTTCATCAGTTCGGAACCCATCCAGATCCGTATGTTTTCGCGCAGTTCCTTAGATACATGAAAGAGCGGATCCAGGCGATTCCGCTGCCTTTTGGAATGGCCGTGGCCGGGGTTGCAGTGAGTGTCGCGCATCGAAAAGTCGCACTGCCCGTAATCTATTTTCTGACGTCCACGGCGGGCGCGCTCACGGTGGGAAAAGCCGGCTCGAATACCAACCACCTGATCGAATGGACCGCGGCGGTTTGCTGGTGTGCGGGCTATGCTTGGCAATTCATCGAAGCGTGGCTGGTGGAAAAGAAACTGCGAGTCGCGAGAGCACTGGCTATGACCGCAGTTGCCGCGACATCGGTGCTGGCATTTGCAACGTATCGTTTGCCGATGGAAGACAGAACTTCATGCGGCCCGACATACGCATTTTTGAAGAGCCACGGAGACAAGGTGTTAACCGACAGTGTTGGCGCGCTACTAGTTGCGCAAGAGCCGGTGTTGGTCTCGAATCCGTTTGTCTACACCCAGCTGGTAAGTTATGGCGGCTGGGCCGATGTCGAAGTGAAACCGAGGGTCCTGGCCAAAGAGTTCGACGTGATTTTGTTGCGGGACCAGATCGAACAATATCCGCCAGACACACGATTCACTGCCGACACGCTCCGTGCGATCAAACAGAACTACCACGAGGGCGCCGCGTTTGAATGCTTCGATTCCGGGTTTGCTTACGTCCCCAACCCATAGGGATCGAACGGTCTTTGCTAGGGACAAGAGACGGCGGCTTGACTTAAGGGGGCGCGGGAAAGCAGACTCGGCACATGGCCCACATTTACATGACATTTGACTTTGGCTCCGACGAAGAGAAGGCGCAACAGGCGCGGCACAAGCTGGACGGGTGGAAGCAGGCGTTCCGGCTGGACAAGAAGCTACTCTATAAGTTTGAGCGTGCTACGCCGGAAGACGACGGCAAGAGGGACAGGGAAGCAGGCCCCGTGAAACAAGAAGCCGCGAAGGCAGAAAAGCCGGTGAAGGGCGGTAAGGCGGGCAAGAGCGGCAGTGCCAAGGGCAAAATTCCCAAAGACAGGGAAGAGAAGTCCGAAGCTGCAGTGGCCACGGGCCCGGTGAAGTTGCATCTGCGGCTGGCGTTTTCCGGACACGAGAAAATGACCGAGGAGCGGTGGCTGAAGCGGATTCCGACCGAGGAGCCCTTCAAAGGCGCGACCCCGGAGATGGTGAAACCGTCCGATGCGAGCTTCGCTCAGATCGAAGGCAAATTCGAAGCCCTGGAAGGATAATCGGAAGGATAGTCACTGAGGCCAAATTGGACTGTCTGGCTCCGATATTCCAGAGTGCAAGTGCGGCCCGCGTTGAGCAAGCGCGAATTGAGATTCGCTATAATTCTTATTGGGAAGCGCCAGAACGTTCTTTAGATTGACTGATCGAACGAAGGACGTTCGCTAACTGGCTGCTGCCAAGTGGCACCAAGCGGGGGGTCCGACTGAATGGCCGTTCAAACGCGAGTGAAGGTTGCCAAGAGCGAAGCTCCCAAGAACGAAAAATACGGCGGCCTTAGTCGCGACACATTGGTTCGGCTGTACCGCACGATGTATCTTTCCCGCAAGCTGGACGACCGGGAAATTCAACTCAAACGCCAGAACAAGATTTACTTCCAGATTTCCAGCGCGGGGCACGAAGCGGTGACTGCGGTTATGGGGTTGCTTCTACGGCCCGGCACGGACTGGGTGTATCCGTACTACCGCGACCGCTCGTTGTGCCTGATGTTAGGCGTGACGCCGCTGGAGATGCTGCTGCAGGCGGTGGGAGCGAAGGACGATCCGAGCTCTGGCGGGCGGCAGATGCCGTCGCACTTTGGCCATCCGAAGTTCAACATTCCCAGCAAGTCTTCGTGTACGGGAACGCAGTTTGTCCATGCGGTTGGTGCGGCGGAAGCGACACTCTATTACGAGCAACATCCGAAAGCGCTGGCGCAGGCGAAGAAAGCGCCGCTGGGCGAACTGGCGAAGCACACCGCGGATGAAATTGTGTACGTGTCATCCGGCGATGGGGCGACCAGCGAAGGAGAATTCTGGGAGTCGCTGAACGTCGCGTGCATCAAGAAATTGCCGCTGTTGTATCTGGTGGAGGACAACGGCTACGCGATTTCTGTACCGGTGGAAGTGCAGACCGCGAGTGGCAGCATTGCGAAACTGGTGAAAAGTTTTCCGGGACTGCATGTCGCCGAGGTGGACGGAACGGACCCGATGGAAAGTTACTTGGTCTGCCAGGAAGCGGTGAATTATTGCCGCGCGCGGCGCGGGCCGGCGTTGATCCATGCGAAGGTGACGCGGCCGTATTCGCATTCACTGAGCGACGACGAAAAACTTTATAAATCGCCGGACGAACGGGAAGCCGAGGCACATCGCGATCCGCTATCGAAGTTTGCGCTGTATCTGGTTCGCGAAGGATTGCTGGATCAGAAACAGATTGAGGCGATAGAGGCGCAGGTGGATCACGAAGTGCGGCAGGCTGCCGACCAGGCGCTTGCGGCTGAGCCACCGGCTGTGGAATCCATCTACGACAACATGTATTCGCCGGATGTGGACCCGACATCGGCGCCGTTTGCAGCCGAGCCGCAATTACACGGTGCGCAAAAAACCATGGTGGAGATGGTGGCGGCGACGTTGAACGACGAAATGTCGCGCGACGAGCGAATTACGATTTTCGGGGAAGACGTAGCGGATGCCAGCCGC
>DASSYL010000506.1:0-6709 GCA_035703315.1 Candidatus Acidiferrum sp.
GGATGCAAACGAATGGGCTCCGCGATTTGCGAATCGAGCGGCGCGCAGCCGAAAGAAACCAGGGCCAGGAGAAAGAACACAACGCCAGCTTTACGAACGGAAATCGCCACGGCAACAGCTCCTTTCGCCGGCAACGGCGCCGCCTGAGTTCGCGCGTAAACTCGCCATGCAAAAATCGCGCGCGCTAGATTACACCGGTTTGCCGCGAAACGGACCCTTGCCTCGGCGATCGCCGACGGGATACAGCCGAAGCCCGCTACCCGAATTCCGAGCGGTTGTGCTATACACGGTGCGCCGTGAAACAAGGTGTTCAGCGAGCCGGCGTTTGGGGCCTTTATGGCGAATCCCGCGGCGCACCATGCGAAGAAACCGCCGAGATCGCCAAGGAACCGGGCCGGCGCGTTTTGACCGAAGAATCCACAGCCTCGCGCGTCCCTGCGCCGGCGCACGAGGATGCTTCGCGATTCTGTCCGGTGTGCTCGCAGCGGCTGGAATCGCGGCGCTGCAAACTGGTTTGCAACGTATGCGGCTACTATATGTCCTGCGCGGACTACTACTGAGTAGCCAGCGGAATATTTTACAAACCGTGAGGTCACGGGATATGCTTTGGGGCTCCGGGACAGGTTGCCGACGGACCCGCTTACGAATGAGGAGGAAAAGAACGTGGCATTGAAACTGAATCAACGCGAAGTGGACGGCGTGACGGTGGTGGCGCTGGATGGGCGGATCGTGCTCGGCGAAGAAAGCAACGCGCTCCGTGAAAAGGTAAAAGGGCTGCTGGCCGAAGGCAAGAAAAAGATTGTGCTGAACATGGACAACATCACGTTCATCGACAGCGCGGGCCTGGGCACGCTGGTGGCTTCGCATCACACCGCGAAAAAAGAAGGCGCTTCGCTGCGCCTGTGCCACCTGGGCAGCAAGTTCCAGGAAGTTTTGCAAATCACCAAGCTGCTGACGGTGTTCGAGGTTTATGACACGGAAGCAGCGGCGGTGGCCAGCTTCTCCTAGTAAGTTTGGGTTTCGCTTGAGAAAGTATTTTGCGGAAAAAGGCGCGCGTAGCGCGCCTTTTTTATTACCGATGGAAGATTTCAGACATCAATGCGATAGGTTGTAATTCCGCTGAGCAGCTTGGGATAAAAGTCGGTCGACTTTTGCGGCATCACTTCGTTGGCTGTTGCTATCTGCACGACCTTTTCCACGTCGACGGGATTCAGAAGGAAGGAGACTTGCGCGCGGCCGGAATCCACGGCGCCGATTGCCGCGGAAGCTTCGCGCTCGTACGTGAGATTCATCTCTTTCGTCGCGGACTGTAGTGTGATGCCAAGCGCGGGTTCGAGAATGCCGTCGTGCAGCAGCACTACATCGAGATCGCGCTCGAGCGCCGGGACGTTCGGCAGCAATTGCGCGAGATCTGCGCCGGGCCGTAACTGAAAAAGATAGAACGCGCGCTGCCCGTTCGCTGAAGGATATGCTCCGATGGAGCGCGGCGCGGCGGTGTCTCTCAGGCGGGCGAGGAATTTGTCGCGGGCTTGCACCTGTTCGGAGTCGTGGGCGAAGGAAAACACTTCAGCGGAAAACCACGGCTCCAGGTAACGGCGCACCGCGGACCAGGAAAAGTCGTGCACATTGGCGACCACGCGATGCGTGGCGAGAATGACCAGGCCTTCGCTGCGGGTATTGACGAACGTCATCATGGCCCGTTCATAGCTGGCGGTGGGCACAGCGGAAGCGCCGGCTTGCGCGCGGCGTTCGTTGCGATAGTTCAGCGCTGTTTCGTAGCGGTGGTGGCCGTCGGCGATGACCAGCTTCTGGTCGGCCATGGCTTGCTGAATTGCATGGATGCGTTCCAATTCGCTGATTGGCCACAAGCGGTGAATTACGCCGTACTCGTCGGTGAGTTCCGTTGCCGGCGATGCAGATTGCTCCGCCTCGCCAAGCACGGCATCCACTCGTCTTTGCGGATCGGAATAGAGCATGAAGAGTTGGCCGGTGTGTAAGCGCGTGTGGCGCAGCAGTTCGAGGCGGTCCGCTTTTGGCCCCGAGAGTGTGTGCTCGTGGCGGAAGACAACGCCAGCGGAATAGTCTTCGAGCTGTCCGGCACCGATGAAGCCGCGGCGGACGCGGTGCTGGTTCGAACCGGGAACAACGAACTCCTGGGTGTACGCGTAAAACGCGGGAGCGGGATCCTGCAGCAGGACGGAGTCGCGAATCCACTCTTCGACTTTGGCGGCGGCGCGCTTATAGACATTGCTGTGAGCGTCGTCGCTTTCCAATGTGCGGCCCTTTTCCACGGTGATCAGATTGTGAGGATGCATGGCGTAGTACTCAGTCTGGCGCTGCGGAGAAATTTTGTCGTAAGGCTGGGTCAGGACGCGATCGAAAGGAGCGAGTTGAGGGTTGAAGCGAAGGGCGCGAAACGGGAATACCTGGGCCATTAGTTCTCCGGTGCTCTTGAAAGAGCATGTGAAAAGCTGAACGCAATTCCTCAGGGGCCAAAGCCCGCTTCATGGCCAGACATTTACGTCGCAGCTGAAGCTGCGACCCCCAAGAACCGCTCTTCCGGATCTCTCCACCGCGAAAGGCGGAAACCAATAGTTTAATCGAAGCGAAGCGGAGAATGCGACGCGCGTATTAAAATAAAAGACATGAATGATAAATTGCGCGGCCGAATCAGGGCGCTGGTATTTGATCTGGATGGGACGCTGATTGATTCGAAGAAGGATTTGGTCCTTTCCGTGAATGCGACGTTGCGGGCGATGAGGCGGGAAGAACTGCCGACAGAGCTGGTGGCGAGTTACGTGGGTTCCGGGGCGCCAGTGCTGATCCGCCGGGCGCTGGGCGGTTCGCCAGATTCGGAAGAACTACAGCGCGCGCTGAAATACTTTCTAGAGCATTACGAAGAGCACAAGCTGAACTACACACGGGCGTATCCGGGAGTGCGCGAGGCGCTGAAGCAACTGGAGGGAACGCCGATGGCGGTGCTGACGAACAAGCCGGCAAACATCAGCGTGCGGATTCTGGAAGGGCTGGGTTTGGCGCAATTTTTCAGAGTGGTCTACGGCGGGGACAGTTTTGCAACGAAGAAGCCGGATGCGCTGGGCGCAAACACGGTATTGCGCGACTTGAAAGTTGCAGCGAACGAAGCGGGCATGGTGGGCGATTCCGAGGTGGATGTGCAGACCGCGCGCAATGCCGGAATGATTTCGGCAATTGTGAATTTCGGATTTGGCACACACGATCGCGAAAAGCATCCGGCCGATGTGTACCTGGACCGCATGGAAGAACTAGTGCCCCTGGTGTCTAAGGATTTTCTGGAGGAGGCTCGGCAGGTTCCGTAGCGGGCGCCGCGGGAAAAGCCTCGATGGTTTTCTTAACGTCGAGAAGATAGGCCATCTGGTGGGCAGTAAGAACCAGAAGGCGATCACCTTTTTCAGAAAAGCAGAGATAATCGATGTAGTCGGGAAAGTGGCGTTCGGCGAGCCTAGCGGCCGTTTGCAGGTTGTAGAGAGTGAGTTTGCCGGCCCCATCATCGAGGGCAAATAATTTCGCCGCGTCGTTAACAGCTGGATAGTTGCCGCGAAATCTGCCGAGCAGAGCGCCGTCGCTCAAGCGAAAGACGCTAAGGCGGTATGCATCCTTGATGAGAAAAAGGAAGTTGCCGACACAGAAGGCGGAGTCGAAGCTGACGGGACCGCTGCCGAATTGAACGAGTACGCCGCCCAGCGGGACGCCTGAAGAGGCATCCAACACTTCGAAGAAGGAATCCTGATCCTTGAGCTTGGATTTCTTGAACGCCTCGCGCGCCGCCGGAAAGCGTTTGGCTTGGGTCTCGGCCGTCGAAGAGTGAGCTCTCCATCCGAGGACAATACGGCTGCCCTGCGGATCTGAAAAAGGAACGGGAGCATCGAAGCCGTACTCGTGATGCCAGAGCTCTCGGCCAGTTGCCGGATCCAACCCGCGCAGCTCGAACGGCACTTCGCCTCTAGGACTGACCATCGGCGCGTGAAACCCAGTATCGTCGCGGAAGGCGTAGGAGATGAAGGCACTGCGGGAGGGGATTAGGTCCAACGCTTTTTCGGCAGTCCAAGCGGGCGTATAGGAAATATTCGGCTGGCTCTTCGCCCAATGCAGGACGGCCGGAAAGGCCTTTCCGCGTGGAAGAACGCCAAGAAAAGCGGAATCCGCCGCAGCGAAAGAGAGCCCATGGAAAGTCCGCAACGCGGAAAGGCGATTGCCGGTGGCGAGGTCGAATGCCGCGCCTGAACCCTCCAGCGACAGAGCCAAGGTGGTGAGGGAGGGATCTGCGAGAGCGGAGCCAAGCGAAGGAAACGGTCCGAGCGGCAGGCGAACCACGGCGGTGGAACGTTGCTCGCCCAAGTGATACAGGCGCAGTTCACCCTCGGCATTGCACAGCACCAGTTCATCGCCGTAGACATCCGCGCCCAGATTCGGCGGAGTAGCAAGCTCGGTGTTTTTCTCGAGGTCAAAAACGGTAACGCCGGACACGCCAACGTTCATGAGCAACGCGAAGCGAGGATTGCTGGCGAGAACCGCCGTTTCAGCGGTAAAGACAATCGGGGCAACAACGCTGCCGGTGCTGAGAGAAACGATTTGGCGGACGGGATCTTTCTTTGGGTTTGGCAGAGAAACGAGGGCGCGATCGTCGGCGAAAAGTCCCAGGATGCCGTGGGCAATTTTGTGAATGGCGCCGGGCACAGGGGATTTTCGGAGCGAAGGCAGATCGAGTTGGAAGGAAGATGTTTCTTCATTCACCAGCAGGAACTTCGCATCGGGCGCAAAATAGATCGCGGAGCGAAAAGTGCCGCGATCGGCGAGCGCGGTAATATCGGCGCTCATAAAGCCGAAAGGAATGGAGAAAGGCGAGTCGCGATTCCGGGCGATGGGGACGAGAGCCGCGCCCGGGATAGCAGAACCCAGACGCTGGGAATAGACGCGCTGCAGATCGCCGGTGCGGTAAAGGTCGAGGACGAATTCAGGAGTGAAACAGGCAATCCACGCCGCGTCGGGAGAGAGTTGCGCGTCGAGACAGCCGTGTTGAACCCTCAACTCGCGGCGCTCCGGCGTATGGGGGTCAGAGAGATGCCAGGTGGTCAGTACGAGATCGCGGCCCAGTATGGAAACGCTCTGGGAGTCAGATGAAAAGGCGGCCGGGTAGGCCTTGCCAATATCGGCGTAAAGGAGAATATGGAGCGGCTGGTGAGAAAGAACGAAAATGCCGGCTTGATCCTGTATCAGCAAATGTGAACCGTCCGAGCTAAAGCGCAGGCGCGCGGCGGCGCGAAGGGGAGGATTCAAGCGACGCGAAGAGATCACACCGGCCGAGTTATCGGAGGGCTGATCGCCGTGTAAGTCGACCGCGGGCCGAGCGGGCGCGGAGCGCTGCTTGAGTTCCTGGGAAAGCAGTACCGGCGCGAAGAATAAAGGGAGTGCCAGCAGGGCAAGATAGGGCCGAGAGCGGGCCGAAGCGACGTGGAATGTACGAGGCGGAATTATCACTTCGCCAAGTATAGAGGGCTTGTCAAACGCGAACGATCGCGCCGCGGGAAAGAGGGCTACTTGCGAAGAGAACGGGCACCAGGCAGACTCGGCCCGTGCTGATTGGGCTATTTCCAGAACTGGATGCTCCGGGTGGGGTGCAGCGGACCGGGCGGCATTTGGCTGCAGTGATGACGGAATTTGCGGCAAGCCGCGGGCTGGAATGCCGCATTTTGAGCCTGAATGATAAAGCGGAGCTGAAACGGTTGAACGTGACCGGACGGGAGATCGTATTCACAGGAAGCGAGCGGGCGAAGGGAAGTTTTCTGGCGGCGGCGCTGAAGAGCGCGCGGCGTGCTTCGAGTAAAGGCAAGAGAGCGCCAAAAATTGTGGTGGCTGGGCATCCGAACCTGGCGCCGGTGGTGCGGGCGATGCGGCTGGTGGCGCCGGGGATGAAAGCGATCCTTTGCACGCACGGGGTGGAAGTTTGGCAGCCGCTGCCGCGCCTTCGGCGTAACGCGTTGCGCAAGGCAGACCTGGTGCTGGCCCCGAGCAAATATACGGCGGAGCACGTGGTAGCGGACCAAGGAGTAGACCCCGAAAAAGTGCGCGTGTTGCCGTGGGCGCTGGACCCGCAATTTGAAGCGTTGGCGGCGAACGCGGGGAAAAATCGGGTCCCGGCGAATTTTCCGCAGGGACAAGTGGTGCTGACCGTTGGGCGGTGGCGCGCCGATGAGCGGTACAAAGGAATGGACACGCTGATCACAGCGCTGCCGAGACTTTTGCCGCGCTGGCCAGAATTGCAACTGGTGGCGGTGGGCGATGGCGACGACCGCGTGTGGCTGGCCGACCTGGCGGAAGAGACTGGCGTGGAACGGCACGTACATTTTCTTTCAAGCTTGAGCTACGAGGAACTGGCCGCTTGTTATGCGCACTGCGAAATGTTCGCGCTGCCGAGCCGCGGCGAAGGATTCGGGCTGGTGTACCTGGAGGCGATGGCGTCCGGAAAGCCGGTGATCGGCGGAGCGCACGGTGGAGCGCCAGAAGTGATCGAGGATGGAAAAACAGGTTACCTGGTGCCGCACGGAGACGCCGCGCAACTGGCGACAGCGATAGAAACGCTATTGAGCGACGCATCGCTGCGGGAGGAGATGGGGCGGCGCGGGAAGCAGCGGGTGGAAAACGAATTTCGATTCAGCGTTTTTGCGAAGTC
>DASSYL010000526.1:0-6649 GCA_035703315.1 Candidatus Acidiferrum sp.
GGATTCCTTCCTTGTCTTAGGTTCATTGTAACTCGGTTTGCTTGCCTATCTGATGCTCGCGAGACCCACAGGTTTCAGGAGCTGCTCCAGACGCTGCCAAGGGCGAAACTCTGCGATACTGGGCACGTTTCGCATGTTTGCCGCCGGTGACAAGTTACAGGCGGCGGGGCCTCGGACGGGCGGAAGTAAGCCCCGGACAAAAAAACACGGACCCGCCGAGGCTATCAGCAGGCCCGTTCGGATTGGAATAGGCGCCCTGTGTTTACTGGTGGTCTGGGTCGGAGATAGCTTCAGCCTTGATGACGGGAGCCTTGGAAGCGACGGTCGCCAGATTGTTTTGGCGGGTCAAATAGACCAGGAAAGGCGCGACCTCGAACGGCATTTTTTCGTATTCGGCGATCGTGCCCCCTTCGGCTTGCGGTTTCAGAAGCGTGAGCTGGCCGTTCCACGGCTCGACCTTGATGCGGCCGCCGAGTGGCAGCGCAGGCGTCGTCGCGGCGCCCAGCTTGGCCGAGGCCGTCTTCACAGAGGCGGCGTCAGCAATTGTCCAGTTGGTTGGTACGCGGTCGCCGAGGTGCGGACTAATCAAGTTAGGAATTTCTTTGGCGCGGCCTTGCAGGGCCTGGAAAAATGCCTGCGCCGTCCCGGATTGATCCACATACGGCGATTTTTTCAACAACGCGACGGCTTTTTGGTTGGCGGCGTCTTCCTCTTCCGAGTTGCGCGCGAAACCGAAGTGATGAAAAGTTTCCTTCTCGTCGAAGCGTGTGCGGTTGAAGAAGGCAAACTGGGTGTCCATGCGGTGACCGAGCGTGACGTGCGCCAATTCGTGCGCCAGGACTGCAGCGAGGCTGGATTCATCGGGCAGAACGTCAATCAACCCACGGCTGACCACGATGGTGTGGCCTAGCGTGAATGATTCTAGCGTCGAGGTCATCAGCACGCGACAGCGGACGTTTGGTTGAATGTCCAGTTCGTTGGTGACTTCCAGATTGTTTACGACTGTTTCCAGGATGCGGTCGACGTCGCCGTAAGGCGCAAGCAAGCCCATCGCCTGCATTTTGGCGGTGACGTTATCCTCCGCCAGCCGGCTCCAGGCGCGGCGCGCCTGGAGCGGCGAATAGCCATTGCCCTTTTGCGACTGATCGGTGATTTTTGGCCCTTCGACGGAAATGCTGCTGAGCGCCTGCTCTTCCTTGGACTGGTTCAGATCGTAACCCCAAAGACGGGTCTGCGATTTGAACGCGCGAAACGCGCTGTGTTTCGCAACGCCGTATTGCACGTTGCCCTCTTCACTGTAGATGTAGGCGGGCAGCCACTCGTTTTTGCCGGTGTTGACGCGCCAGCTGTCAAAATTGAAGTAATAGCTGCTGCGCGAGGATCCACTGTACGCGCCGTTAAAGCGCACGATGTGGTAGTCCTGGTCTTCAACCCAAATGCGCCCGGCAAAACGGCCCTTGCCAGTGTTGGGCAGCGGATCCACGTCGAAAATCAGGCAACGAACGTCGCCGAGAAATTCGCGGCCAGCGTAGCTGAACTTGTAGTGTTGGCGATCAAAGCCATCCATATCCAGGTAAATCATCTGCAGGAAACCCCGCGGCAAAAATTCCGCGGTAAAGAAATTGCCGATACTGGAGAGAAATCGTTGCTTGGCCGAGTTGTTTGTTCCGCTGTTGGTGACGAGCGGCTCCAGCTCTACGCCCTTGGCCAGCGCTGCGCGGCCCAGGAAATAGCGGTCGCCGTCGGGCACGGAGCCCAAGTCTCGATCCGGCCGGACGAGTTGAATATAGGTTTCGACCAGCGGCGAATACTGGCGAAGGCTCTGCACTTCGGCTTGTTCTTGCGCCACGATCTTATCCACGACTTGCGCGACAGTCGGCTCCTGCGCGATCGCTGCCTGCGGCAATGCTCCCGCCGCCAAAATGGAAAGTCCGAGAGAAGAAAGAAGAATAGTCCCAAGACGCATATGTACCCCGTGCTGGTGAACGTTTTAGGGATAGCTCGACGTCGGGAGAGTAGCTGGTGGGAAAGTTCCTGGCAGCTGCTCGAAAGAACAGTTTTGGGACAGCCGTCTGTTTTGACAGGCCGCCCCAAAAAGGTTACACGGATATCTTGTGGTCAGTTGCTAAACCATCAGCAGGCGGCAGACTTGGCGGCGGGACGATAGTGGCCCGGTACTGCGCGCATGGAAATCGACATACGGTTCCACAGATTGATCATGGCAAGCGCCAAGGTAAGGTCCACAATTTCTTTTTCACTGAAGTGCTTCTTTACTTCTTCAAACACTTCGTCCGGCACGTGTGTTTGCGACACGTTCGTAACGGCCTCGGTCCATGCGAGCGCAGCGCGTTCGCGGTCGGAGAAAAATGGCGTTTCGGCCCAGGCATTCAGGGTGTAAAGGCGCTGCTCGGTTTCGCCGACCGCGCGCGCGTCGATGGAGTGCATGTCCAGACAGTACGCGCAACCGTTGATTTGCGAGGCGCGCATTTTGATCAGGTGGAGCAGTTTGGGTTCCAGCCCGCTGCTCGTCACATATTTCTCAATTTCGTACAGCGATTTTAGGGGCTCCTGGCCGTATTTTCTGTAATCAATGCGTGGTCGCATTTCCAGATCTACCTTTCCCATCAAAGCATTTGGCCGGGTCCCAAAGAAAATAGATGAACAAACCGTCGCGAAGTTATACGGAAAGTCCGGCAAAAAAAAACAGATGTCAGTCGACAATGGATTGATAGGCCAGAGCGTGAACCTGGCTATCCAGCGTCAAGCCGCCGGTCGGGTGGAGCTGGCCCATGAAAATAACGATCATGTCCTCATTTGGATCGATTGTGAAGGCGGTATAGAAAAATCCGCCCCAGGCAAAAGAGCCTGGCGAACTGAGTTCTTTCAAAGGGGTCTTGACGCCGTCGATGCCAAAGCCCAAACCGAAAGCCTGGTCCTCGCTGATGTGGCCTAGCTGGTCGTGCGTCATGAGTTCAACCGATTTCCGGCTGAGGAGACGGACGTCGCCGAGCTTGCCGCCCTGCAACATCATTTGGCAGAAACGGTAATAGTCGGCGGCAGTGGAGCTAAGACCAGCGCCACCTGCGAACAGTTTTTTCGGGCCGTGATAAGGATAATCGGCGGAATATCGGAAGGGGCCTTCGGATATGGGCGTGTCAGGAAAGCGCTGCAAACCTCTGTCTGCGTAGTAGGTGTAGGCAACCGCGAGACGATCGACCTTGTTGTCGGGCAGATAGAAGTACGAGTCCTTCATGCCCAGCGGCTCAAAGATGCGCGTGCGGAAAAATTGATCGAGCGGCATACCGGAGACGACTTCGACGAGGCGGCCCAGAACGTCAACTCCCAGGCTGTACTCCCAGCGCGTACCCGGACTGAACAGCAAGGGAACCGTGGCGAGGCGCTTCACGTTGTCTTCAATGGTACCGTCGTATTGCAGGAGGCCGCTGGCAACGTTGGCCGCTTGGTACTGTTCACCCAGCGTTTCGTTCCAGTCGTAGGTAAGGCCGGAAGTGTGTGTAAGCAAATCGCGAATGGTAATCTCGCGTGAAGCGGGAATTGTGTAGGGCTCGCGGCCATTGGCTCCCTTCACAAAGACTTTGGGATTTTTGAATTCGGGCAAATATTTGGAAATGGGATCTTCGAGCAGGAATTTACCTTCTTCGTAGAGCATCATCACGGCGGCACTGGTGATAGGTTTGCTCATAGAACAGATGCGAAAAATGGCGTCGTTGCGCATGGCCTTGTTGGCTTCGCGGTCGAGCGAACCCCGCGACTTGAAATACGCAACTTTTCCGTGACGCGCGACCAGCGTGACCGCGCCGGCGATGCGCTTGTCGTCGATCGTCTGCTGAACTTTTGCCGTGATGCGTTCGAGGCGCTCCGAAGAGAGGCCCACCGATTCGGGCTTGGCGGTGGGAAGGTCTTGCGCCGCAGCCGCGGCCACGATCGCAACCATGAGCAGGCAAGCAAACAGGAATCGGCACTCCGGTATCGCCATCGTCTTTTTGCGCATCTCAACCTCACTAGCGCGTCACGCGGCGCGCGAAGGTCGGAATTCTATAACGGAACGCGGCCGCAATGGCAAATCCGCGATTCGTGCTAGATTTTGTATTTCAGAGGGGGAGGTCGCCATGTCCATCCGACCGGTTAAACGGCTCATCAAATCGAAACCAACTATGGAAGGCGCCGGAGTCCACTTGCGCCGTGCATTTGGTTTCGGGAATACGACTGATTTCGATCCGTTCCTGCTGCTCGACGATTTCCGTAACGACGTGCCGGAAGATTACCTCAAGGGTTTTCCATGGCACCCGCACCGCGGCATCGAAACGATTACCTACGTACTGGCGGGGACCGTGGAGCATGGCGACAGCATCGGCAATCACGGCGCGATTGCGCCTGGCGACGTGCAATGGATGACCGCAGGCAGCGGAATCATTCATCAGGAGATGCCGAAAGGCGATGCAGCAGGACGCATGCACGGGTTTCAGTTGTGGGCCAACCTGCCGTCCGCGCTGAAGATGACGCCACCGCGGTATCAGGAAGTGAAATCCAATGACATTCCGCAGATTAGCGACGATGACGGGACGCACGTGCGCGTGATCTGCGGAAATTTCTGGGGCAAGAACGGCCCGGTGGACGGAATCGCCGCCGAGCCAGTCTATCTGGACGTTTCCGTGGCGCCGGGCCGGAGAAAACAATTGCCCGTAGGAACGACGCGGCATGCGTTTGCGTATGTGTTTGCAGGCTCGGGAAAGTTTTGCAATGCTTCTGATCCGCTGGCTGTGCCGACGGAACCTGTGGGCTGGGCGGACACTTCCCCACCGCTCGAGGCAGACAATCGCTCGCTGGTATTGTTCGATCGCGGAGACGAAGTGGTGGTGCAGGCCGGCGAGGACGGAGTCCGTTTTCTGTTGGTTTCCGGCAAACCGTTGGAAGAACCTGTGGCGTGGTACGGGCCGATCGTGATGAACACGCAAGAGCAACTACAACAGGCATTCCGCGAGTTGGAAAAGGGCACGTTTCTAAAAACCACGAAGTAGTTTCGATGGGGCTACAGCTTCATCGTACGCAGACGGAGCGCGTTGGCGATCACTGAAACGGAGCTGAAGCTCATCGCGGCGCTGGCGACCATCGGGCTTAGAAGCCATCCAAAAACCGGATACAGCACGCCAGCCGCAATGGGGATTCCGAGCGAATTGTAAAGAAAAGCAAACAGCAAATTCTGCTTGATGTTGCTGACCGTCGCCCGGCTGAGCTTGCGGGCGCGCAAAATTCCTCGTAAGTCGCCTTTCAGCAGAGTGATGCCGGCGCTTTCGATCGCGACGTCAGTACCAGTGCCCATGGCGATGCCGACGTCAGCTGCAGCCAGCGCTGGCGCGTCGTTTACACCATCCCCCGCCATCGCCACAATGCGCCCTTCTTTCTTCAACTGCGCAACGACTTGCGCTTTTTCTTCCGGCAAGACTTCCGCACGCACATCTTCGATTTGCAGGTTCTTCGCGACGCTTTCCGCGGTGGATTTCCGATCACCCGTCAGCATCACTACGCGAATGCCCTCCGCACGTAAGTCGGCCATCGCTCGCGGCGTCGTTTCTTTCACTGCATCTGCAAGGCTGATCGCGCCAGCCATGATGTTGTCGATCGCGACAAATACGAACGTAATTGCGGAGGTCTGGGTGGAACTAGGTCCGGCGTGGAGGGTGTCATCGGGTTGCGTCTTGTCTACGCCTCTGGTTTTCAGAAATTCTATCGTGCCAACAAGAATTCGGCGGCCAGAGACTTCGGCTTGCACGCCTCCGCCGAAGGTCGCTTCGAAATTGGTAGCTGGACTAAGCTCCACGCCGTCCTTCTCCGCCCGTCGGACAATCGCTCTCGCCACTGGGTGTTCGCTAAGGCGCTCCGCACTGGCTGCGAGCTGCAGTAGCACATCCTCCGTCACAACACTTCCTTTGACTACCGAAATGGAAAAGACGACAGGCTTTCCTTGCGTCAGCGTGCCGGTTTTGTCCACGACGAGCGTGTCTACCGCGGCGAGTTTTTCGAGAGCTTCGGCATTGCGAACCAGGACGCCAGCCTGCGCTCCCTTGCCAACGGCCACCATGACCGACATGGGCGTGGCGAGACCAAGCGCACAGGGACACGCGATGATCAGGACCGCCACTCCATTCACCAGTCCGTGCGCCAGGCGTGGCTGCGGGCCAACCAGCGCCCAGACAACGAATGTAAGAACGGCCGCACCAACTACCGCCGGCACAAACACCTCTGCGACCCTGTCTGCCAGGCGCTGCATGGGCGCGCGGCTGCGCTGCGCTGCGCTGACCAGCTTCACGATTTGCGCCAGAGTGGTTTCACTTCCTACACGTTCCGCGCGCATCACAAAGCTGCCGCTGGTGTTCAAGGCGCCGCCGGTGATTCGGTGGTTCGCTGTTTTTTCCACTGGCATCGGTTCGCCGGTGATCATGGACTCGTCGACCGCGCTGGCGCCTTCGAGAACAACGCCGTCCACCGGAACGCGTTCGCCGGGACGTACGCGCAGGCGATCGCCGGGTTGCACTGCGTCCAGCGCAACGTCTTGCTCTGCGGAATTGCCTTCCAGGCGATGCGCGACTTGCGGCGCGAGATCGAGCAGCGCGCGAATTGCCGACGAGGT
>DASSYL010000552.1:0-5051 GCA_035703315.1 Candidatus Acidiferrum sp.
ACATCAAACGCATCTACAGTTCCGCCGGGGAAAAAGTGGCCGACCTTCCGCGTCCGGACCACCACGTCCACGCGATAATCTTCTCCGCGGCGTACCGAAGCATTCACGCGCCCGAGCGGTGCGGTGATGGCGCGCGCTTCGCGCGCAGCTCCTTTCGGGGCCGTCACGTCGGCCTCTTCGCCAACAGCGAACGTTGTCGAGAGTTCCTGACCCGTCGCAACCGCTGACGGCGGCGCTGAAGTTTCTTCTTTGCCAGCGGGTGAAATCGCGAAGACGTCCACGCTGACTTGCTTGTCTTTCAGGAAGTTCACGCTCTGCGCGAGCTGCTCTGAGTCACCATTGGCCGTCGGAACCGCAGTATTCGCGCCGGGGAAGCGATGCGAGTGCACGAAACCGTTGATGTTGCCTTCGTCTTTCGAAGGCTGCAGCGGCATGTGGCAATCCGCGCACGTCATTGCGTTCGCCGGATAATAGAAAGAGCGCGCGCCCTGCCCGCTGACGCCGCTGGCCTGCCAGTTGTCGTATTCATTGAAGCCGCGTACCCAGCGATAGCGATTCACCGGTACGTCGAGATGCACTTTGTGGCAGCCGGAGCAAAACTCCGCCGCCTGTTCGCGCATGAACGGTTTCAGGAAAGTGCGACGGTGCGGCTCGGGATTCACTTTCACCATGAAGTCGTGCAAGGTGCGCATAACGGGATTTTCGCTGGCGGCCAGTTCGTGCAGCTTGGGATATTCGAGAACGAAATCGCCCTGGCCCATGGTGCTTTTCACTTCGACGATGCTGTGGCACATCATGCAGCTCAAACCCGCCTGCGCGGCGGGCGTGTTCACAATCTGGCGGATGGGCGTATCAAACATTCCGCTAAAGAGCAGTGCCGGATCGTGGCAACCCGCACACCACTTCGAAGCTTTCACTCCGGCGACGTCCTGCATGTACTCGATGCTCTTGCGGTACCACTGATTGTTGAACGAAGAAAAATGGTGCGCCGAGCTGTACCACTGCTTGTAAACGTCCTTGTGGCAGCGCTCGCAAGCTTGCGACTGCATGAAGTATTTCGCGGGAATGTTTTTGCCGTCGCGCGTTTGCACCGAACTCGGAAAAAACTTGCCGTTCGGTCCATCGCCTTCACCGTCCATGGTTTCCGCGGGCATTTTGGGATTCACCACGCGGTAGGCGTTTTTCCAGGCGATGTTCCGCGTCCACCATGCGCTCGCGCTAAAGCCTGCAAACAGCAACGCGACGACAGCGAAACTCGCTGCGGCTCCAGCAAATCCTTTGCCGAGCCAGCCGCGCCGAGCGAGCCACGCGCTCGCCAACAGCAAAACACCCGCCACGCACAAGCCGATATGCAGATATAGCCAGGTCTTGAAACGATTCGGCGTGCCGATCTTGATTAGTGCGATACCCAGAATCGTGCCCGCCACCAGCAGCACCCAGCCAAACTTCTCGCCGACGGAGCGTTCACGAAAGACCACTCGCAAAATCGGAATCAGCAATACCGCCAGCAAAATGCCGGCGCCCGCATGCAGCAACACTCCGCCACCATAGATAATCGTCGCGGAAGGAAATGCATAGAGATAGATCGCGGAGAGCGTCAGGACCAGAACGAGGTTCGACCGCCAGCGGTTCATTGCTCGCTTAACCCCAGCCAAAATTTTCTTGCACCGGTCCTGCAAAAACGCCGACGCGGCCGGAATAGTTTGGGGTAACCGGCCGCGTCGTCAAGGGGTGCTCCCGAGGTGTTCAGAAAATCTGTCATTCGGGCAGCGCTTGTTCTGTTGTTACGGCCAGTTATAAAGAGTCCGCGAAAATCGTACAATAGTGCAAAGATATTAGAAACCAAGGATGTCACTAAGCCCTTTATTTTCAGTTATTTGGTGTGCATTTATGGTCGGCATTTTTGTGAATTCTTGTCTGGTCCCGCTCGGCCAGTCGACTGTGACGCGATCGACTTGATCGGCTCGCCCCACTCCAAAGGTAAGCGCCCGTTCCGATTGCGACAAATAGCTGGAGCCGCTGCGCACCACGCGCATCTGGCTGGCTCCTCCGTGATAAACCCGCACCACGGCGCCGATTGCGTCACGATTCGATTTTGTTCCGGTGAGATACAGCCGCAGCGATTTGTTTCCGGACTGCACATCGTTACGAAACAAATAGGCTGGTCCGTTGTTGGTGGTCAGCAGAATGTCCACGTCGCCGTCGCGGTCAAAATCGCCGAAGGCCAGGCCGCGGCCGACGCGTGGCGCCGCGAAATCTCCGCCCTGCGTGCCGGCCACATCTTGAAATTTTCCTTTGCCTAAATTTACAAACAGATGAGGAGGCTGCGCGTAGCCGACATTGCCGCGAATGTTGCGCACGGTGTCGTCGATGTGGCCGTTGGCGACTACGAGGTCGAGCCGGCCATCGAGATCGAGATCTGCAAAGCCACAGCCAAATCCCAAAGTTGTTTTCGATGGCGCGCCAACTCCCGCCGCTAAGGAAACATCGTCGAACTGTCCCGCGGCTGCGGAGCGGTAGAGCCCGACCATCTCGTTATCGAAATTCGTGATGGCGATTCCCGGCCGGCCAGAATTTTCAAAGTCGCCGACGTCGACTCCCATTCCGGCGCGCGCCTTGCCTTCATTGCTGAATGCCAGACCCGCCTCCACGGCAGCGTCCTTGAATTTTCCGTTGCGCAAATTCCGGTAGAGCTTGTTCGGCTGCGTATCGTTGGCGACGAAAAGGTCCGGCCAGCCGTCCTGATCGAAGTCAATCATCGCCACGCCGAGTGATTTCGAGCTGGTGTCGAAAATTCCGCTGGCCGCAGTCACGTCTTCGAATGTTCCGTTCCCGCGATTGTGAAACAGCCAGCAAGTTTCGCCGCGATATGCTTCCGGCGTGCAATAGGACTTGTTTTTTCCATCGAGGCTGCAGAACACGTCGTGCTCGGGTGACCAGTTCACGTAATTGCAGACAAAAAGATCTAGCCAGCCGTCGCGGTCGTAGTCGAACCAAACGGCGGAAGTGCTGAACGCCTGCCTGCCGGCAAGGCCGCTTGCTTTCGTAACGTCTACAAAGGTTCCCTTGCCGGTGTTCTGAAACAGACGGTTCTGGCCGACGCAAGTGATCAGAACGTCCGGAAATCCATCGTTGTTGTAATCGCCAATCGCGACGCCCATTCCATAAAGCTCGACGTCGAGGCCCGCGGATTTGGTGACATCGCTAAACGTGCCGTTGCGGTTGTTGCGATAGAGCTTCAGCGTGGAGCGGCCGCGTTTGTGGCCCGGCCAGTCCATCGAATTGACCAGCAAGATGTCTTGATAACCGTCGCCGTCGTAATCGAGAAAGGCGCAGCCGGAGCCAAGCGTTTCCGGCAGCAGCTTGCCGCCGTATGCGCCGCTGTTGTGCTTAAAGTCGATGCCAGCAACTTTAGTAACATCTTTCAATGAAAAGGGAGGCGCCGCGTCGGGAATGCCGGTGGCGACCAGGTTTTGCGGGAAAAAAGAACCAAGTGCAGTTGCTGCGCCGGTAGCAAGAAAAGTTCGCCGCCTCACGGCAAGTTCACCAGCCCGTTTCGAATCGCGTACACAACCAGTTCAGCAGTTTTGTGAATGCCCAGTCGGTCCATGATGTTGGCGCGGTGCACGGAAACGGTGTTGACGCTGAGGTTCAGATCGGACGCAATCTCTTTGTTCGATTTGCCTGCGACGATGTGCTGCAGAATTTCCAGTTCGCGCGCGGTCAGCCCGCCGCCGCGCTCACCTTTCAAAGTCTCGGCGCGCTGCACTTGCGGATCGAGCACCGAGTGCCCGGCGGCCACTTGCTTGATGGCACGCGCCAAATCGAGGTCCAGGGCGTTTTTCAAAACGTACCCGCGAGCGCCGGCTTCCAGCGCCTGGCGCACCAGTGTGTCCTCGGAATGCATGCTGAGCATTAAGATCGCGGTGTCGGGCTGATCCAGCAGAATTTTTCGCGTAGCTTCGAGGCCGGTCATTTGCGGCAACTGGCAATCCATCACGATCACTTGCGGATTCAGTTTCGCTGCAAGCTGTACGGCTTCCGCGCCGTTACTGGCTTCGCCCACAACTTCCAGCGCTCGGTCATCATCCAGCATGCGACGAAAGCCACGCCGCACCAGCGCATGATCGTCCACCAGCAACACGGTGATCTTGTCCGTATTCTTTTCGGGAATGTTATCCGGCATGCGCTTCCACCTTTTCCCGCGGTGCACTCATGCGAACCAGCGTCCCCTTTCCATTCGCCTGCAAATACTCGACGCGGCCCGAAATCAATTCCGCGCGCTCGCGCATGGCGACCAAGCCGATGCCGCGTTCATTTTTCTGCGCGGCAATTCCCTTGCCATGATCCTCGATTTCCAGCACCAGCCTATCCGACTTGTACATCAAGCGAATCCATGCCTCCTGAACGCCGGCGTGGCGGCTGACGTTGTTGAGCGCTTCTTGGGCGATGCGATAAATCTGAACGCCGGCCGCCGAATCCACCGTGAACGCCTGCCCCGATTTTTCGTAGTGCAATGAAATTCCCATCTGCCGCTCCACGGTGGGAATATACCAGTCGAGCGTGCTTTCAAGGCCAGCTTCTTCCAGTAACACTGGATGGAGCGCTTGCGAGAGTCCGCGAATGTTGCTGAGCGTGGACTGTGCGATTTCGCGGACCTCTTTCAGTTCGCCATGCAGAGGCGAAGTTTCCGGCACCTGTTTACCGGCGCGCCCCAACAGAGTTCCAATCGCCGTCAGCACTTGGCCAAATTCGTCATGCAGTTCCCGAGAAATATGGTGCAGCGTGGATTCCTGCGCATGGATGAGCTTCTGTGCGAGTTCGCTGCGCTGTTCGGAGAGCAGTTCGATGCGCGCGAAGATCCGGCGGTTCGAACGGATGAGGTACAAGCTGGTCAGTACGATCGCAACCAGAGTGGCGCCGAGCAGCAGATACAACTGCCGCTGCACGCCGTCGTAAATGTTCGCGATTTGTTCCGCAGCTTGCTGCTCGCCTTCGTTATTCTGCACCAGCAAACGTGAAACGGCAGTGCTCAGCGCTGCCTGACGCGC
>DASSYL010000063.1:0-8412 GCA_035703315.1 Candidatus Acidiferrum sp.
GCCCTTCGCCCAGCTGGAACTTCGTCGAATACCTCATGGTCACCGTTGACCCGCCATCTTTGTAATTCACGTTGAACCCGATGCGCGTGGCATCCGTCTCATTTCCGAGCTTGTCGTGCACGCGCGTCAGCAATTTCGTCCATTCCTCGGGCTTTACAGCTGCCCGGAATTTCGGGTCGGCATCGCCGTAAATCGCTGCGTAATTCTGCTGATTGTATTCGTCATGGAATTTTTTGCCCGCGCCCGACGCGGCGCCGATATCAACAGGGGCACCACACGCGGCGGCGAATCCCGCCAGAAGGAGACAACCGGCAACCTGTAGGAGGGAAGAATTCATACTTAGGAAACCTCAACCGCAGTGCAGTCTACTCCAGTTTCCCCCGGTCAATGGCTTCTGACGAAGGCCAGTTCCTCAGCCAGCAGCCCGTCCAAAGCTTGCCGGTCGAGATACTGTCCCCGCACCACCACCGCGCGGATTCTTGGTGTGTTGCGAACGTTCTCGAGCGGGTTGGCATCGAGCAACACCAGGTCCGCGTACTTGCCGGCCGCGACCGTGCCGTAATCCTTTTGGTTCCCCAGAAATTCCGCCGCGCCGCTCGTCGCCGATTGCAATGCCTGCATCGGTGTCAGCCCGGCCTCCACCAATAATGCCAATTCTTCATGCAGCGCAAAACCGGGCACGACGCCCGGCGCCGGACTGTCCGTTCCGGCTAGCAGGTCGACTCCGCGTTCTTGCATCTGTGCGACCACGGCCTGCGACTTCGCCAGCAATCCCGCCCGCAGATCCGATTCCGCTTGCCCCACAAATCGCAGCTGTTCTGCCCGGCTCTTCTGCCAATTTTCCAGCGTCGCCTTCGGGACATATTTTTCGTTCTCATTTTCTTCGTCGCGATTCTCCAATGTCGGAAACGCATCGTGCTTCAACAAGACCAGTGTCGGCGTCTGCCAGACATTTTTCGCCGCAAAGCGGTCCAGCAACTCATCCGCCTTCTTCGACGAAAACGAGTCGAGCAGCTCCTGCTGCCAGCGAAAGACCCGCTCATGTGCGCGTGCCGTTGCGTCCTCCTTCGCCGGAACATAAAACTGCTCCCGCATCAGTTTCGGTTCGTCCCGTGAACAGCCACGCAGCACATTCGTCAGATGCTCGATGCTGTGCTGACCCGCCTCAGCAGCTTCCGCCGCCGTCACATGATCGGGTACGTGCCCTACAAACGCCATATGTTCGCGCCGTGCGGCTTCCGCTATCGCAAAGTACGCATCCCGGCTCAATATCGACTGCACTTTGATAAAGTCCACCCTGCGCTGCACCAGCTGGTGCACGTCCTCGTTGGCCTGCGTGCGGTTCGTCACCACGAACGACGGCTCAAACGACGGCGGAGAACCGTCCAGATAAGGCCCCGCGTAGAAAATCCGCGGCCCCAGCCGTTTCCCGTCCGCAATTTCCTTGCGCAATGGAATCAGCGACTCCAGATAGCCGCCCATGTCCCGCACCGTGGTAATCCCGTTCGCCACCAGCAGCGGAATCATGAACTTCCGGCTGCCGTCGGGCTCACCCGCCGCCGTTAGGTGCACGTGCATGTCCGCCAGTCCGGGGATGAGAAACTTCCCGGACCCATCCACAATCTTCGCGGAACGCGACCAGTGAATCGATCCGGCCGGCCCCATGGCGGCGATGCGTTGCTTTTCAAGGAGCACGGTTTGGTCCACCAGCGGCGGCGCGCCGGTCATATCAATAACCGTGACGTGCGTAATGGCCAGAGAATTTTCCGGTGGCGCGGCGCAGGAAAACAACAGGCCGCCCGCGGCCAACAGCAACAGACCAAACACCGCGAGCGTTGTTTTCAAGAAGGTCCTTTTTCAGCGAACCAAAAACTCTATTGGACCAGGCGATTGTATTTTTTCAGAACGTCCCGCAATTTGTCATGCGGAAGACCCGTTACTTTGTGATTTTCGATGCCGGTCATCGTCGGTGCGGCAATCATCGCGTTGACGATCGCCTCCTCAGTAGCTTGCACGGTCGCCGCAAAAATCGGGTCCAGAGCATCGTTTGGCAAAAATTTCAAATCAACCACCGACTTGCCGCCGTCTGCGCGCGGATTCGCAGTTGAAAACGCGATAAAGATATCGCCCGACCCGTCGCCAGAAATACTGCCGTTGCGCCCCAGCCCCAGCGAAACGCGCCGCGCCAGCCGCTTCAACTGATGCGAAAGGATCGGCGCATCCGTTGCGACTACCACGATGATCGATCCCCGCTCGGAAATTTCCGACGGCTGATATGCGTAGGGATCCTCCGACGAAATCTCTCGCCCCGCGGGAATCCCCGCGATGCGCAGATTCTGCCGCGATCCATAATTGCATTGCACCAGCACGCCCACGGTGTACGCGCCGTCCTTCGCCTCCAGCTTCCGCGACGCCGTCCCGATTCCGCCCTTGAACCCGTTGCACACCATCCCTGTTCCGCCGCCGACAGATCCTTCCGCCACCGCGCCGCCTTGCGCCGAATCAATCGCATGAAACGCATGTTCAGGTTTCACGTGAAAACCATTAATGTCGTTCAGCCACCCATCCCAGGTTTCCGCCACCACCGGCAACGACCACCAATAACCCGTGGGATCCGGTTGTCCGTGCGCCACGCGCCACTGAATCACCGCGTCCCGCACTACTCCCACGCTGTGCGTGTTCGTGATCATCACCGGTCCTTCCAGAAAGCCTGACTCTTCCACCCACGTCGTGCCGGTCATTTCTCCGTTGCCATTCTGCGAAAACCATCCGGCGAACACTGAATCGTTCATCGATTTTTTTCCGCGCGGCAGCACAGCCGTCACTCCCGTGCGCACCGGCCCTTTCCCCACCTGCAGTTTCCCTTCTCCCGAAATCAGCGTCGTGTGGCCCACCTCGACCCCTGCTACGTCCGTAATCGCGTTCAATTTTCCCGGTGTCCCATCAAACGGAACTCCCAAATCGCGCGCCCGTGATTTCTTCGCTGAATCTTGAGCGTTCGCCGCAAACGGAAGAAACAAAATGAGGCCAAGCAAAAACAGCACAGAGCGATAGCACATGCGGGATTTTTCTCCCAACGATAGTATGAGTGCAACAACCGGTATGAATCGAACGAGTGTAGCCTAACTCAGACGGCGAAGGTTTGTGCCACTGCGAATTGCAGCGCTTGCGCTAGTTGTGAACATTCTTCGCTAGAAACGATAAACGGCGGCGCTAGCAGGATGTGATCTCCCCGCTGACCATCAACACACCCCTGCGACGGATAAGTCAGCACATTTTGCCGCAGCGCAGCCTGGCGGACTTTCTCCGCCATACCGGCTTCTTTCGGAAAAGGCGCGCGCGTGGCCCTGTCTCCCACGAATTCGATGCCCAGCAGCAGCCCCATCCCGCGAATCTCTCCCACATGAGGATGCGCCTCCAGAGCAGCCAGTGCCGCTCGAAGTTGCGCAGCTGCCGGCTCGACCCGGCCGAAAAGTCCGTGCCGCTCCAGGTAATCCAGCACTGCATTTCCTGCCGCCGTAGCAACTGGATGCGCTTGATACGTAAAACCGTGCTGAAACGCCCCTGAACCCTTTGCAAAGACTTCCGCCACGCGTGCCGAAATCAGCACCGCACCCAGCGGTGCATACCCACTCGCCACTCCCTTGCCCACCAGAATCAGATCCGGCGCGACGTTCCAATGATCCACCGCGAAAACTTTACCCGTTCGCCCCATGCCGGTCATAATCTCGTCGGCAATCAGCAAAATCCCCTGCTCCCGGCAAATCCGCGCAATCCTCTGCACATAACCATCCGGCGGTGCCGCCGCGCCCAGCGTCGCCCCCACCACCGGCTCGAAAATGAATGCAGCCGCACTTGCCGCATCATTCGCCTGCAAACAATTCCCCAATTCTTCCGCGCACGCAACGCCGCACTCCGGAAATTTCTTGTCAAACGGGCAGTGGTAACAAAAACAAGGCGCAACGTGTCCCCACTCCGCCAAAAGCGGCGCATACGGCGCCCTGCGGCCGACGTTCCCGCTCGCCGACATCGCCCCCAGCGTGCTCCCGTGATAAGACTGCCGCCGCGAAATCACCCGAAATCGCTCCGACTGCCCCGCCTCCAGATGAAATTGCCGCGCCAGCTTGATCGCCGTTTCCGTAGCTTCCGATCCACCGGAAGTGAAATAGACGCGGCCGCCCTTCCGAAAATTTGCCGGAGCCAATGCCAGCAATCGTCGCGCCAGTTTTTCCGCCGCTTCCGAATGAAACTGCGTCGTGTGTGCAAATGCAATCCGCCCGGCCTGCGCCGACATCGCTTCCCCAATCTCCTTCACCCCATGCCCAACGTTCACCACCGCCGCTTGCCCGGAAGCATCCAGATAGCGTCGCCCATCCGCCGCAACAATCCAGCAGCCCTCGCCGCGCACCGCAACCGGCAAGGGGTTCCGAAAATTCCGTGGAAACAGGGAGTTCATAATTGGATCCGAACGATCTTAACAAATCTTGACTTCCGGCCACGGCCACCAGCAGCACAGACTTCAGTCTCTGCCGCCCACGTGAGCAAACCGCTTCCATAACCACTCGGCACCGCCACTCGTCACCAAACCGCACCTGCAACCTGTGTTACCCTGACCCTCAATTTTCACGGAGCCTTCATGCGGAAGCTTTCTGCGTTGTTTTTACTCCTCATCACTTACATCTCAATTCACTCTCCCACCGTGCTCGCGCAAACCGAGCCACCAGTTAGACTAGAAGTCGACCTGCGCGACGCACCTCGCCGCATTTACCACTCCAAAATGGAATTCCCAGTCAAGCCGGGCCCACTCACCCTCGTCTACCCCAAATGGATTCCTGGCGAACATTCCCCCAACGGCCCCATCGTCGATGTCACCGGCGTCCACTTCCGCGCCAATGGCCAGGAAATTCCCTGGCGCCGTGATGACGTCGACCTCTACGCCTTCCACTTCGACGTCCCCTCGGGCGTAAACACACTGCAGGCCACTCTCGACTACATGCTCCCCAGAGAAGATGGCACCGCAGGCTCACCCTCCGCCACTGCCCAAGTCGCCGTCCTACCATGGAACCTGGTCGTCCTTTATCCGCAAGGCACAAAAACCGATGACGTAATGTTCAGTGCGAGTATCCGGGTCCCTGCCGGATGGAAATTTGCTACGGCGCTCACCACCGAGCGCAGTGACGGCCCCGAAGCGGCAACCTTCGAAACCATTTCCCTGACCCGTCTCGTGGATTCGCCATTATTTGCCGGCGCCTTTTTCAAAACGTACGATCTCTCGCCAGGCCAGAAGCCGGAGCATCGCCTGAACATCGTCGCCGACAGCGCCATCGCCACCACCGTAAGCGCTGAACAACTCACGCATTTTCGCCAGCTCATCGCCGAAACCGGCGCACTCTTCGGCGCTCGCCACTATCGCCACTACGATTTCATGCTGGCTCTCACCGATCACTTGCCCGTCAACGGCCTCGAACACCACGAGTCCAGCGACAATCGCGGCCCGGAAAAAATGCTTCTCGATCCCGACTCTCTCGAAGGCTTGATGGATTTGCTGCCGCACGAATTTTTTCATTCCTGGAACGGCAAATACCGCCGCCCCGCCGGCCTCGCCACTCCGAACTATCAAGAACCGATGAGGGGCGATCTCCTCTGGGTCTATGAAGGCTTAACGCAGTATTACGGAGTCATGCTCGCCGCCCGCAGCGGCTTCTGGAAGCCGGAACAACTCCGCGAATACCTAGCTGCCACGTTTGCATCGCTGAACGATGACCGCCCCGGCCGGACCTGGCGCGATCTCGAAGACACCGCCATTTCCGTCTCCATTCTTTACGGCGCGCGGCCAGCCGGATCCTCCTGGCGCCGTCCAGTGGACTACTACGAAGAAAGCGAACTCATCTGGCTGGAAGCCGACACCATCATTCGCCGCCAAACCAAGGGCCAGAAATCACTCGACGATTTTTGCCGCCGCTTCCACGGCACCGAAGACGGCGTAATCAAGGTCGTTCCCTACACTCTCAGCGATGTCGTCGCCACCATGAATTCGGTCGCGCCCTACGACTGGAAGAAATTCTTCGAAGATCGCATTCACTCCCATGGACCGGGAGCTCCGCTCGGTGGATTGGAAAACAGCGGCTGGAGATTGAGCTACAGCGATGAAATGAACGAACACCAGCGTGCCGCGGAACAGACCGACGGCGCCGTCGACCTCTCGTTCTCGCTCGGTTTCACCGCACAAGCCGCCGGCGATGACGCGAATTCCATCGTCGACGTCATTCCCGGTTCTCCCGCCGCCAAGGCAGGCATTGCTCCCGGAATGAGGCTAGTCGCGGTGAACGGCCGCAAGTGGACGCCAGACTGGCTCCGTGTCGCCATTCGCGACGCCAAAAATTCCAAAGACCCGATTCGCCTGCTGCTCGAAAACGACGAGTATTACCATGCGTACGAAATCGACTATCACGGCGGCGAACGCTACCCGCACCTCGAGTCCCTCCACACCACCGATGTGCTGAGCGAAATCGCCAAGCACCGCTCCCCCGCTATCGCAAAATAGTGTGAAAGCGGAAGCACCCGAACTCGTTCGCACCATCGGCCGGTGGAGTCTGGTCGCTCTGATGGCCAACTCCATTCTGGGCGCCGGTATCTTCGGCTTGCCCGCCCTGCTGGCTGCCCGGCTCGACGGCTACAGCCCGCTCAGCTGCGTCATCGCCGGCTGCAGCGCCCTCATCATCGCCGCCGTCATCGCGGAAATCTCCTCGCGCTTTGAAGCCACTGGCGGCCTCTATCTTTATGGCCGCGAAGCTCTCGGCCGTTTTCCCGGCCTGCTGATTGCCTGGTTGATTCTCTTGACGCGCATCGCCGCGCCTGCCGCCGCGGCCGACCTCTTCGCAAACTATCTAGGACAATTTGTCCCGTCACTGCACGGAAAGCTCGCCGAGTTTTTTCTGATCGCGGTGCTGATCGGCCACCTGGCTCTCCTGAATTACATCGGCGTGAAAACCGGAAAAACCGTCAGCGACATTTTCACCACAGTGAAAGTCGGCTTGCTGACCCTCTTCATCCTCGCGGGCCTCGCGATTCCCTTCCTTCATCCGAACCTGCGTGTCCCGCTTCACTTCAGCGCAACAACACCGCAAGGCTGGTTCGAAGCCTTGCTGTTGCTCGTCTTCGGCTACGGCGGCTTCGAAGGCTCGCTCATCGTCGGCGGCGAATCGCGCAACCCTAAACGCGACATGCCTTTCGCGCTGATGACCGCCTTGGTCCTGCAAGTCTTCCTCTACACTGGAGTGGTTTACGTCGTGCTCAGCACGCTGCCGAACGCCGGCGCATCGCTACGGCCGCTAGCCGACGCCGCGCGCAATTTTCTCGGCGGCTGGGGCGCAACGGCCATCGGCTCTGGCGCGCTGATTTCCACCTACGGCTATCTGAGCGCCAACTTGCTGCACTCCACGCGCATTACTTTTTCCCTCGCTGAACAAGGCGACTTCCCGCAATTCTTCGCGCGCATCCATCCGCGCTTCCGCACCCCACACATTTCCATTCTGATTTATTCGCTCGCCGTTTTCGCGTTCGCCGCTCTCGGCGATTTTCGCTGGAACGCCATCCTTTCCGCCGCCACCCGCCTCGTAGTCTACGGCGCGATGGCCATCGCTCTCCTGCTACTCCGCAGACAACGCGGCCCTGCGCCATTCAGCCTCTCATTTCCCCGGCTCTTCAGCATCGCCGCTTTGCTGATCGTCCTAGTCCTGCTCAGCCGAATTGGCCCAGGCGAAGCTACCGTTATCGCTCTCACCGCCGCCATGGCTCTTGCCAACTGGTTTCTGCTTGATCGCTCTGCCGCCAAAACTGGTTGATGCCGATATCGTTCGGCCAAATTGGCAGGCGTTTCTATCTTTGGCTACAGCAATATCTGCGACCACAGAAACGGTCCGAGGGCAAATTATTCGCGAGGGAAAATTGCGATGACAATGAAACGGACGGGGGCGGGGTGGGTGCCGGCGGACGGTTACGGCCGTTCGCTGCCGAAGTTCACAGTCAATTTGCTAGTGCGCGATGTGCAGCGCGCGCTTCCCTTCTACGGCGAAGTTTTGCAAGCCACTGTTGGCTACGCCGATGAAGATTTCGCCGCACTCGAATTGCAGGGCACGCAGTTCATGCTGCACGCCGACCACGCCTATGATCGCCACCCTGTCCACGAACGTCTCGCCGCTCCAGGCTTGCGCGGAACGGGAGTAGAACTTCGCGTCATGGGCATCAATCCAGACGAAGCAGAACAACGTGCGCGCGCGGCCAACGTAAGAATAGTTCAGCCCGCGAAGGATTTTCCGCACGGCTGGCGCGACGTCATGTTGCAGGATTCCGACGGCTACATCTGGGCAGTCGGCATTCCGATCGGTGGCTGACGAACCTTCGCGGATGGCT
>DASSYL010000098.1:0-3546 GCA_035703315.1 Candidatus Acidiferrum sp.
GCGTGCCTCATCGAGCAAAGTGGTGAAAGCGGGCGAGCCACATGTGTGCGGCGTGGAAGCGCGGGTGGCGGCACCGGTGGAAGTGAGCCTGAACGACGGACCACACACCACACATTTTTCGGTGGTGGACACCACCGGAAATGCTGTAGCGAGTACCACGACGCTAAACAATGGTTACGGTTCGCACGTTACGGCCAGCGCGGGCTTTTTGCTGAACGATGAGATGGATGACTTCACGACTCAGCCTGGCGTGCCGAATGCGCTGTTCGGGTTGATACAGTCTGAGTCGAATGCGATTGCGCCGGGGCACCGGCCGCTGAGTTCGATGACGCCGACGATTTTGCTGCGCGACGGCAAGCTGAGCTTCGTGACGGGCTCGCCGGGCGGACCGACGATCATTTCTTCGGTGCTGCTGACGGTCATCAACTGGATGCGGCTGGGGATGGACGCGCAGGCAGCGATCAACGCGCCGCGGTTTCATCATCAGTGGATGCCGGACCGAATCCTTCTGGAGCAGCAGTTTCCGGGAGCGATCGAGCAGGGGCTGAACGCCATGGGGCATGCCACGCGGCGGCGCGGGCACATCGGGCTGGTAAATGCGATAGGTATTGATTCGCAAACGGGGGAAAGATTAGGGGCGGCGGACCCTCGCGACGACGGGTCAGCCGTGGGATACTAGCGGCGTTCCAGCCCCGCAGTAAAATTCTGGCACGCGAGCCCAAGCCAACATGCAGAAAGTCCTGTCCACTTATCTATTTATATCCCGAAAACTGACGCCGGAATTGATCGGCCAGATCCGCGATGGCGGGTTCAACGCGCTGGAGATTTTTTGTTCGCGCGCGCATTTTGACTATGCGTCGAGGCAGGAAGTGCGGGCGCTGGCCGGGCTGCTGGAAGCCAAGCAGATGAAGCTGAATTCGCTGCATGCGCCGACGAGCAAAGATTCGAGCGCGACGCGGGAAAGCGGGCAGCCGCTTTCGGTCTGTGAAGTGGAAAAGGTGCGGCGGATCGAGGCCATGGACGAGTTCAAGCGGGCGATTGACGTTTCGGAAGATTTGCCGTTTTCGCGGATGGTACTGCACATGGGCGGTTCGCGGGAGGAAGCAGATCCGCGGAAGCGGGATGCCGCGTTCAGTACGCTGGAGCACTTGGTGCTGCATGCGCATCATGCAGGAGTGACGCTGGCCGTGGAGAATACGACCAGCGAGATGGGCGAGCCGGCGTATTTGCGGGCGTTTGTGGATGAAACGCGGCTGACGGGGCTGCGGTTTAATTTTGACGTGGGCCATGCGAATCTGGCGGATGGCCCGGCCGAAGAGCGGCTGGAAAGAAGTTTTGCGCCGATGAAGGATCTGGTGGCTTCGCTACACCTGCACGACAATCACGGCGACAAGGATGAGCATTTACTGCCGTACGAGGGCTCAATTGATTGGGGCGCTGCGATTCCGCTGCTGAAGTCGGCGCCGAATGGCCCGTTGCCGGTGGTACTGGAGCTAAAGGAAAAGTTTGGGCCGGAGGCGCCGTCGCCGCCGGAACAGATTGCTGCGGCACGGGCGGCGTTTGAGCGGTTTGAGGAAGAGTGGGGGTAAGCATTTTTGAGCCAGCGGGATAAACGGGCTGTTACAGGAAGCAAGTAGGGGCCGAGTGGATCGGCCCCGTTTTCATTTTTGAAGCGCGAAACTTTCAGGAGCCCATGTATTGGGCGTGGGCGTAGACGCCGGTCTGGGCGTTATAGACGAGGTACCAGCCGGGGTGATCGGGATCGTCGTAAACGACGAAATTGTCACCGGGGCAATCCCAACACCAGCTGGATGCGAGGTCCCAATCCCACGAAGCGATTTCAAACGAAAAACCGCCGGGGAACCAAAAGCGGTGCGCGCCGAGATCGAAGCGGTCGACGTGATAGCGATAGGACGGGCCGAAATGTTCGAAGCGGCCGTGCGGATAGGGATGCGCAATGACGTAACGCTTGTCGTTGGGACGATCGTGGCCATACCAGTGATCCTCGTGGACGTGAGGGATACTGTTGACACGTCCGCCGGGGCGGCGATCGACTTCGGGCTTGGCATGGACATCGCGATGTGCGGGAGCTTCGGGAATGCGGCCGTGGTTGGCGTGCACGTTGTCGTGACGTTCGGCATTGGGATGGCCGCCGGCGGAGTGTTCGCCCGGGCGCTGCGCTTGCGCGGACACGCCGATCGACATGACAGCAAAAAATACCAGTGCTGGTGCCAGAGTTATGGGAACAGCGAAACGAATCCTCATCGTCCTGCTTCCTCCTTGAATTTTTAAGGTGCCAGACGGAAAGCAGAAAGCTCGGCGGGCACCACCAGGTCTCTGAATAATGCGACGTTGGCAGAGAACAGGCGGGTACAGGGTGTTTCCAGTAGTGAAATAAGCCTCGGATAGCGTGGTAGAGTGCTGGCGCGAAGTGCCGGACTGTGCGGTCGGAGCTCGACCCCACAAAACGCGAAAACCCGGCACTAAAAGACTGATTCGCTGAGGTTTTATCGTGAACATCAAAGCGATGCGTACTGGCATTCGGGGAGTATTGGGAATTTTTTTTCTTGTGGCTGCTGCGCAGGCGTTTTCGGCGCAGGAAAAAGCTGAGGGCAAGCTGGGTGAGTTCGAAGCGAGCGGCGATGTGGGAACGGTGCTGCATCCAGGTTCGGTGGAGTACGACGCAGCGAAAGGCGCCTACACCGTTGCGGGCAGCGGCGAAAACATGTGGTTTGCGAAGGATGCGTATCAGTTTGTGTGGAAGAAGGTGTCGGGAGACTTGGCGCTTTCAGCCGATATTAGTTTTGTCGGCGCGGGTGGGAATGCGCACCGCAAGGCCGTGCTGATGATCCGGCAGAGCCTGGATGAGGATTCGGTGTACGCGGACATTGCGCGGCATGGAAACGGAATGACGGCGATCCAGTTCAGGACGCAAACGGGCGGACTGACCAGCGAAGTGCAATCGCCGAACTGGGGGCCACAACACTTGCGCATTGAAAAGCATGGTGCGTACTTCACGATGTGGCTGGCAAGCCAAAGTGGCGAGTTGAAGATAGCGGGAGCGTCACCGCGGATTGAGTTGAAGGAACCATTTTACGTGGGCATCGGCGTCTGCAGCCACGATAAGGTCGTGCTGGAGAAGGCGGTATTTTCAGATGTGAAGCTGGCTTCGGTGAAGAGTTCACAGGAGACGGCGAGCGGCAAAGATGTGGTGTTGTACAGCTTTCTGGAAACCATGCCGGTGGATTCAAACGACAGGACAGCTGTTTATGTTGCGCCGGGAAGATTCGAAGCTCCGAACTGGACGCGCGACGGGAAAGAGTTGTTGTTCAACCGCGATGGAAGAATTCTTCGCATACCGACCGATGGAAAGGCGCAGCCACAAACGCTGGACACCGGATTTGCGATTCGCTGCAACAACGATCACGGCATTTCGCCGGACAGTTCGCTGCTGGCAATCAGCGACCAATCACAGGAAACTTCGCCAGGAAGCCGCCAATCATTGGTTTATACCATGCCAATCGGCGGCGGGACACCGCGGCGCCT
>DASSYL010000137.1:0-3066 GCA_035703315.1 Candidatus Acidiferrum sp.
CGAGCACATACGCCTCTACCGTGAACGTCTCCGCGATTGGGCCGCGCTCACCCAACGCTTGCTGGTTTCAAGCGAATCAGCGGAAGCCGCCGAGCAGCGCTTCATTAATGCAATCTCGAGCGAGGTTCGCGAAACCCTCCCGGCGGAACCCGCGGAACTCTACATTTTCAATGGAGGCTTGGGACTTTCCTGGCGCGGTCTGGTTCGCTATCTCACCAAGAAATCGCAACGGACAAAAACACCGGCTTCCGCCTAACGACTCTTGCTGCGTCAATACGGAGGCAAACGTTTAGTGGGAATTTTCGGTAGGGGAATCCGTGCCGCCCCCGTCAGACGAATTCGCGTCGGACGAGGCCGCATCACTGGAAAGCACTTCATCGGGCGCAGAGTTTTCCGCAGTCACCGCCGACACAGTCCCTGACTCAACATCCGCAGCCGCTTTTGGCTCGGTCGCCGTGGCCTCACTCGCCGCGGCGCCCTCGATGCGCGCGCTAAGCGCATCCACCAGCAGCGCCACCAGTTTTTGCGCGCCTGAACCGTCCGCATCGCGGTCCGGATTGTACTGCGCCACATCCAGCCCCAGAAGCGTCTTCTGAACCACTGCTTCGCGCAAAGCCACGCGCACATGTTCCAACCCTAGCCCACCGCTTCCCGGCACGTTCACCGCGGCAAACTCTTCTTGCGCAATGATGTCCGTATCCAGATGCAGCACAAAGTCGCGCGATTCTGTGTGCAGATGCGTTAGCGCTTCTTGCATGCTCGCCGCTGCGCCTTTTTTCTGGATGTCCGCCGCCCACACGTGCCGCATCGGCGACTTCGTCAAAAACTCCTGCTCTGCCGGATCCACTCGCTCAAGCCCGAACAGCAAAACATCCGGCTCACGCACCAGCGCCGATTCACCGTAAAACCGCACCAGCTCCGGTGCACCGCGACCGATGGCATGCGCCACCACCATGCCATCAATCCGCCCGGAAGGCGTCGAGGCCGGCGTGTTCAAATCCGCGTCGCGGTCCATCCACAACAAATTGATGTGCTTGTAATAGCGCCGCGCGCCTGCCAGAAGGCCGATCACTTGGGCGCAGTCTCCGCCCAGCACCAGCACCAGCGCACCACTTTTGATCGCCGTCTCGGCGTGCAGCTTCAGATCATTCAGACCAGCGACAATTGCTGGAAGATTGCGCGCCCGGCGGTGTTCCTCATCGTCGGCAAACAATCGCGGCGGGCAATCGCCCAAGTCAGTCACTTCAAATCCCGCAGCGCGCAGTTTTTCCACCAGCCCGGAAGCCCGCAGTGCCGCTGGCGCCTTCTCCGTTCCCGCGAGGAACGCCGCGGCGCTCGAGCACGCACCTATCAAGGCAATCTTCTTCGGCTGACGGACAATTTTGACCGCCACGGCTTTCTCCTAGGGTTTCTGAAAACTTGGCCTGCGCTTGCGTAGCCCATTCCACGGCCCTAAATCGGCGCGGAATCCCCTGCCACGTCAAAATCGTTTTACCGCCGCGGAGCAGGCGCGATGCTCGCAAGCTCCGGCGGCAGCGTAAATCGTACATCCTCACGAATCAAATCCAGGTCCCGCTGGTCCGTATAGCCATGCTCGGCAAGCCGCTGGCTCACTTGCTCCACCAGCACTTCAGGCGCAGACGCGCCCGCGGTCAATCCCACGCGCCGCACACCTCTTAGCCACGCCGGATCAATGTCCGTAGCCGAATCAATCAACTCCGCCTTTACTCCACGGCGCTGCGCCACTTCCACCAACCGGTTCGAATTCGAGCTGTTCTGCGAACCCACCACCAAAATCAGATCCACATCCTGCGCCACCTGCTCCACTGCTTCTTGCCGGTTCTGCGTGGCGTAGCAAATGTCGTCGCTCTTCGGGCCCACGATCTTCGGAAACTTCTGCCGCAGCCGCGCCACAATTTCCTGGGTGTCGTACAAGCTCAGCGTCGTCTGCGTCAGAAACGCCAGCTTTTCCGGATTGTTCACTTCCAGCTTGTCCACCGCCTCCACCGAATCCACTACAATCGTCCGGTCCGGAGCTTCGCCCGACGTTCCGACAATCTCCTGGTGGTCCTTATGTCCGATCAAGATAATAGTGCGGTCCTCGCGCGCAAACTTCAGCGCTTCAAAATGAACCTTCGTTACCAGCGGGCACGTCGCGTCGATCACTTTTAGCGACCGCGCTTTGGCTTCGTCCCGTACACCCGGCGGCACGCCGTGCGCGCTGAACACGAGCACCGCACCGTGCGGCACTTCCTCGATCGACTCCACAAAAATCGCTCCGCGCCGCCGCAATTGCTCCACAACATACGTGTTATGAACAATTTCGTGGTGCACGTACACCGGCGCGCCATAGGCCTCCAGCGCCAGCTCCACAATGTCCACCGCGCGCACCACTCCCGCGCAAAAGCCCCTCGGCCTGACTCGCAGCAACACTTTCCCGTTGGATTCCGTACCCATCTCACTCCCGTCTCTGGCTAACCCTATCTTCTAGCGCCTTTACGCTCTAACGGCGAGATTAGCAAAACTCTATCATAACCCACCCCGCGGAACGCCTGCATCGCTTTTCCTTTTTTTGTTCACGCTGCTGCTTGCCAGACTCAAGGCGCGTCGCTACGTGAGCGCAACCTTTTCAGCGCCAAAGGGTTAAAAACACGTGAGCGCCACTTCTCTACGGCGCAAGGGAACACCGTGAAATCACGCTGGTTAGCTCTCACCTTTTTGGCGGTTCTCGGCGGTATCGGGCTCGCCGGCTGCGACGATCACGTGGTAATCGACCGCGACGCCTCCATCCCTATTCACAAGGGCATGACTTGGGCCTGGCGCCCCGCTGGTCCTCCGCCTGCTTCGAAACGCTCGGTAAGTTCACGCGCTTCTTTCAACCGCCGCCCGCCGAATTATGGCCCTGATGCCGGCCCCACCTACGACAACGTTCCGCCGTACCAGCGCAACTCGAATTGGGAAAACGACATCGTCCGCAACCGCATCGCCCGCGCCTTCGAACAGGAACTCAACCATCGTGGCTTGGTTCAAGTCAGCGACCCCGCCAACGCCGACTTCCTGGTGGAC
>DASSYL010000153.1:0-4070 GCA_035703315.1 Candidatus Acidiferrum sp.
CTGCGCTCCCTTTCGACAAAGTCGCACTCGCCGACTATCGCCTGTCTCCTACCTATCCGAGCCGTTCGCCGCTGGACGAGATGCTGCGGCTGGCGGCACCTGGGACGGATGCCTACCTGACAGAAAAGTATGTGGCGGACTTGCGCGGCTGGTTCGATACGTTGCGACGAGTGATCTTGGACCGGACGCAAACAGGCGCGGCCGAGTTGGCGCGCATTCTGCACGAGTCGATCGAAGCGTGGAAACTGGAGGGCGCACGTGAGCAAGGGCTGCGTTCCGGAGCCGGGGTTGAGTTACGCAAACGGGATTACGAACGAGCCGCTCGCGCTGGTAAAGAAACTTTCGCAGGGCAGCTGGGGAACTACTTTGCGTCGCTTGGGCGGATCGAGGCGTCTGAGTTCGAAATCGTCAGCGTGCAGCAGAAGACAACGGCCCCGCTGGAGGTGGAGGCCGAAGTTCGTTATTCGCTCGTCGGCGCGCGGCCAGACCGCACACGCGAGCAACGCATAGGACTTTGGCGGATGAGCTGGTGGCAGGATGGCTCTGGCAAATGGCTGGCAACGAAGTGGAAGTTTCTTGGTGAACAGATCGCGCAGGCCGCCGCACCGCTGTTCATTGACGTAAGCGCGCAAGTTTTTGCGGGTGTCGAGTCTTACGAATCCCAGCTACTGCAAGGAGCGGATCACTGGAGGACTGCGCTGGACGGAGCGAGCGGCGTCGACGTCTACGGGAACCACGGAATTGCGGCGGGCGATTTTGACGGCGATGGGCGCGACGACATTTACGTGTGTCAGCCGTCGGGGTTGCCGAACCGGCTGTATCGAAATCGCGGCGACGGAACGTTCGAGGATGTTACGGAAAAAGCCGGCGTCGGGGTGCTGGATCCGACGGGATGCGCGATTTTTGCTGACTTCAACAATCGTGGCCTGCAAGATTTGTTGGTAGTGCGCGATTCCGGGCCGCTGCTGTTCTTAAATCAGGGAAACGGAAAATTTGCGCCGAAGCTTGATGCGTTTTCCTTCGCCAGACCTCCGGAAGGAACCTTCACGCATGCCGCGGTCGCGGACTATGACCACGACGGAAGGCTCGACATCTATTTTTGCCTGTATACCTACTATTTGGGGCTCGATCAATACCATTATCCTTCGCCGTATTTTGACGCGCGCAACGGACCGCCCAATTTCCTGTTTCACAATGAAGGAAACGCGCGCTTTATAGACCGCACCGAGACTGCCGGCTTGAATGCGGAAAATGACCGCTTCAGTTTCGCGTGCGCCTGGGGCGACATTAACGGAACCGGCGGGCCGGACTTGTACGTGGCTAACGACTTTGGTCGGAGCAATTTGTACCGCAACAATGGAGATGGAACATTCGCCGCGGTTTCCGACGAAGCCGGGGTGAATGTCCCGGGCGCGGGGATGAGTGCTTGCTGGTGCGACTTCGACAACGACGGCAAGCAGGACATCTACGTTTCAAACATGTGGTCGGCCGGGGGCCACCGCGTATCGGACAGTCAACTTTTTCACGCAAGAGACAACGCCGAGATTCGCTCCCTCTATCGCGGACATGCCCGCGGCAATTCGCTTTACCGCAATAAAGGCAACGGCAAATTCGAGAACGCCAGCGAATCAAGCGGTGCGGCGATGGGACGTTGGGCGTGGTCGTCGGATGCGTGGGATTTCGATCACGATGGCTACTCCGATCTGTATATAGCCAACGGCTACATTTCCGGCTCGGCCGAACCGGAGCTTTCCAGTTTTTTTTGGCGACAGGTGGTCGCCAATTCCCCCGCGAATGCCACACCGTCTGCGAACTACGAGCATGGCTGGAACGCCATCAACGAACTCATCCGATCGGACCACAGCTGGAGCGGCTACGAACGCAATACGTTTTACCTGAACAATCGCGACGGCAGCTTTTCTGACATTTCCGGAGTGAGCGGACTGGACGGGAAGGAAGACAGCCGCGCGTTTGCTTTGGCCGACCTCGACGGCGACGGCCGGCTGGAAGTGATCGCAAAAAACCGCAATGCGCCGCAGCTTCGCGTGTTTCGCAACGTAATGAGCGAGATCGGCGATTCGGTTTGTTTTCGTCTGCGTGGAACGAAGAGCAACCGTGATGCTATCGGTGCAGCCATAACGGTACGTAGCGGCGAACTGCGCCAAACCAAATATCTCCAAGCGAGCACCGGATTTCTTTCGCAACATTCCAAAGAGATCTTCTTTGGCCTTGGCAGAGTCGCGGCGAAGATATCCGTGACGGTTCGCTGGCCGAGCGGGACTGTGCAGGAATTTTCGGACATCAGAGCAAACCATCGAGTCACGATCGAAGAAGGAAAGTCTGGTATTTCCGCGACTCCGTTTTCGGCGTACCGTCCGACAGCTGGCGGCGATGCCCCGGCGGTCAAGAACAATCCCCTGCCAACTGCCGTTTCCACATGGCTGCTCGATCCGCTGCCGGCACCGGATTTCTCCCTTCCCGATTTGTTTGGAAAAGCGACGACGCTTTCCGTTTTTCGTGGACGTCCCGTACTGCTTGGCATCTGGGCCCAAACAGCCGCGCAAAGCCTGGAGCAAATGCGGGAACTCGAACGCCATCAGCTCGAGTTCAACGCGAAACAGATACCCGTGCTTTCGCTTAACGTCGATACCGGCCCCGATGCAGCAAAGGTTCGCGCTTTTGCGGATAGAGAGAGGCTGACGATCCCGATTCTGCAGACAGCACCGGACGTTGCCGGCGTGTACAACATTCTCTATCGCTTCCTGTACGACCGCCGCCGCGATCTGCCGATTCCCTGCTCGTTCTTGCTGGATGAATCCGGGATGATCGTGAAGGTGTATCAGGGTGTCGTAAGCGCGAAACAAATCGTAACTGATGCCGCAGCGATTCCACGAACCTACGAAGCTCGCGTATTACAAGGTCTGCCATTCCCGGGCAAACTCTACGATGGCAAGTTCAAACGGAACGATTTCACCTACGGCGTCGCGCTTTTCCAATTTGGGTATCTCGACCAGGCAGCGGAAGCCTTCAAACTGGTTGTCGCCACGCAGCCGCTGAACGCCGAGGCTTACTACAATCTAGGCACGCTCTATTTGCGCAAAAGCAATTTTGCCGAAGCCCGCGGATATCTGGAACAATCTGTGAAGTTGCGTCCCGAATATCCGGAAGCCTGGAACAATCTCGGCATGGTCGCCGGCCAGCAAAACCAGTTCGCCGAAGCGATTCGCAATTTTGCGCGGTCCCTCGACCAACGCCCCGATTACGTGACGGCGCTGCTCAACCTCGGCAACATTTATCGGCGGCAAGGCAACGTTGCGGAATCCAGGCGCCTCCTAAACCGCGCCGTCGAGCTCGAACCGGAAAACGCGGAAGCCAATTACAGCTTGGGGATGCTCTACGCGCGCAACAGCGACATGGCACGCGCCACAGAGCTTTTGCAAAAGTCACTTGCGCTTCGCCCCGATTATCCCGACGCCATGAATAATCTTGGCGTGCTGTACGTGCAACAGGGCAAGAATACCGAGGCCGAGCAACAATTCACCGCTTGCATCCGGGTGGCGCCGAACTTTGATCAGGCTTATCTGAACCTGGCGCGGCTCTACATGCTGCTGCAGGAAAAAGAAAAAGCGCGAGATACGCTGCAAGCACTGCTAAAGCTGCAACCGGAACACAAATTGGCCCAGCAAGCTCTGGGAATGTTAAATTGAGAAAAACGATTGATGCAGAGGATTTTTTGACACTACCGCACAAACGCATCAGGGCCATCGCCTCCTGCGCGCCCGAGACTCACCTCCGCGCCCCGCTCTTCGCCAGCGCCGCTGCTCTCTTGTTCCTGCTGTCTTCCCCTTCCGCCGCCCTCGCTCAGCAGCAATCGCCACCACGGAAAGTCGCACCGCGCCCGGCTGCAAAAAGCGATCCGCGTTTTGCCGAAGTCGAGGCCATGTTGCAACAAGGCCGGCTCGACGAGGCCAAGCAAAAACTCCTGGACGTCCTCGCGAACGAACCTAAGAGCATCGAAGGCTACAACCTGCTCGGCATCGTTTGTATCTCGCAGAAGGATTACCAAGGCG
>DASSYL010000180.1:0-4184 GCA_035703315.1 Candidatus Acidiferrum sp.
CCTTGAGCATGCGCAAGTCCACTACCGGATGATCGTGGCGCAGCTCCCAAATAATTCCGGCGATGATTCCGATAAGCATCAATACAAAGAACACCTGAATGAAGCCGCTGGAAAGCCAGTCTTCGCGTTCGCCTTTGTCGAGAATGATCTGCATGCTGCCGAGGCCGAGGCTGATCAAGCCGATCCCGATGTAATCGATGCGGAAACCTTCTTTGACCTTAGTGCGCTTCATGTACGGCGGATCGCTGACCAGAAGCGATGTAAGCAACAAAGAGAGAATGCCGACGGGAACGTTGATGTAAAAAATCCAGCGCCAGGAAAAATTGTCGGTGATCCAGCCGCCGAGCCACGGGCCGATGGTCGGCGCGACGACGACGGCGACGCCGTAAACGGCGAACGCCATCCCGCGTTTGTCCAGGGGAAAGGTGTCGTTGAGGATGGCTTGTTCGCTGGGCTGCAAGCCGCCGCCGCCGACTCCCTGCAAAATGCGGAAGAAAACGAGAACACCGAGGCTAGGCGCGAGTCCGCACAAAAAACTGCTGACGGTAAACAACGCCACGCAAGACATGTAGAAGCGCTTACGGCCGATCAAGCCGGAGAGCCAGCCGGAAAGCGGCAGCACGATGGCGTTGGACACCAGATACGACGTGAGAACCCAGGTGGATTCGTCCGCGCCTGCGGACAAGTTTCCGGAAATGTGCGGAAGCGCGACGTTGGCGATGGAAGTGTCCAGCACTTCCATGAACGTGGCGAGCGTAACCGTAACGGCGATCACCCAGGGGTTGATCGAGCCGTCCGGCATCCGCAATTTTGATAGGAACCTGTCTTTCACTGCGTGCCTGCTCCCCCCTCAGATTTTTCTACGCTGCCGCGAACTGCTTTCTTTCAGTTAGAAATCACGGTGGCCACTACGTTCATGCCGGGCCGCAGAACTGCCTTCTCCTGCGGAATCGGATCGAGAACGATTTTCACGGGCACACGCTGCACAACTTTCACGTAGTTGCCGGTGGCGTTTTCCGGCGGCAACAGGCTGAGCACGGCGCCGGTTGCGCCGGCGATGGAATCCACGTGACCGCTGAAGGTTTTTCCGTAAGTGTCGACATTCACTTCGGCCTTTTGGCCGGGCTTCATGTTGCGCAACTGCGTTTCCTTGAAATTCGCGGTAACCCAAACGTCGCGCAGCGGCACGACGACCATGAGGCCCTGGCCTTGCTGGACGATCTGGCCGAGCTCGACTTGTTTGTGCGTGGCCACACCGTCCACGGGAGCGACGACGATCGCATATTCGAGATTTAACTGGGCGGCGTCGACGGCAGCTCGGGCTTGTTCGACCTTGGCAATTTTTCCCTGCGCGTCGGCCTGCCGCATCAGCACCTGCTTGGTGTCCGCTTTTGCGGAAATGATGCCGGCCTGCGCCTGCTGCACGCGGGCTTTCGCGGCGTCGAGCTGCGCCTTGGCGATTTCAATGCCGCGCTGAGCTTGCGCCAGTTTTTCCTGATCGGCTTTCAGCGCACTCGCGGTTGCGTCGGCATTGGCTTTCGCGGCGTCAAATTGCTGCTTGGAAATTTCGCCCTTCTGGAGCAGTGGCGTGTACCGTTCGAGATCGGCCTGCGCAAGTGCTGCGTTGGCTTTGCTCTTTTCCACGTTGGCTTGCGCCCAGGCAAGGTCCGAAGTTTTCGCCTGATCGTAAGTGGTTTCAGCGCTCATGAGTTCTGCTTGCGCGCCGGCAAGTTGAGCGTCGGCGCTGGAAGTTCCGCTCTGCGTGTTGAGCTGAGTTCTCGGTACGTCAACACCGGCGGACTTGGCATCGCTTTCTGCCAATGCGAGCTGCGCTTTGGCTTGATCGAGCGCGGCCTGGTAATCGCGCGGGTCGAGCTTCACTAGAATTTGTCCCGCCTTCACTTCCTGGTTGTCATTCACCAACACTTCGGCGACGCGGCCGTAAACTTTGCTAGAAATCGCTGTAATGTGGCCGTCGACCTGAGCGTCATCGGTACTCTCGCGATTGCGGTAGTAGAGAAACAGTCCGACCAGCACAGCCAGAACGACGAAGCCTCCGGCGAAGAGCAGCCGTCTCGTTTTGGGATTTGCCAAGCCCTTTGCCGGCGGCTCGAGCTTCAGCTCTTCGGTATCGGGCTTGACCCTTGTTGCGTTCTCTAGACCGACTTCGATCTCAACACTCATCCCCGGGGTCCTCTCTTCTTACTTCGCGTAGACTTTTTCCATCTGACCGATCGACTTGGCAAAATCGGCACGCGCCTGATTGAAGCGGTAGAGCGCGGCAATCTGATTGTCGTTGGCGCGGGCGAGCGCGTCCTGCGCCTGAATCACTTCGATGTTGTTGGCGACGCCGGCCTTAAAGCGGTCGCGCGCCTGATCTACTTCTTCCTTGGACAGCTGCACGCCGAGGTTGGCGACTTCAACCTGGTTGCGTGCGGACCTGAGATTCAGCAAAGAGGTCTTTACGTCGAGCGCGATCTGGTTGTGCAGATCGGATTTCTGCTCACTAAGCACCTTCAACTGCAGGTCGGATTTCACGATCTCTGCGTGAGTGCGGCCGCCGGTGAAGAGCGGCACGTCGACAGTGGCCTGGTAGTTGTAGACGGGAATGCCGTTGTTCAGGCGCGTGCCCTGGTAGGCCCAATTGCCGTCGACGCGCACCGTGGGCAAACGCAAGTCCTGCGAAGCTTTTTTGTCGTACTCGGCGGCCTTGGTTTGTTCCTCTAGGGCCTTCCACTCGGGCCGAGCGGCGAGAGCTTCGTCGATGCTGGGATCGACTTCGGGCTGCGGCGTGTCGAAAAAGCCGAGCGAGTCAGCCAGTTCGATTTCCTGGCGCGGGTCGAGATTCAACAGTTTGCTCAGGCCAAACAGTGAGGCATCGCGGTCGGTTTGCGCGACGAGCAGCGATTGCTTTTCGTTTTGCAGCTCGACGTTGGCGCGAAGCGTGTCGATGCCGGTGCCGACTCCTTCTTTTTGCAAGTCGGCAGCTTGATCGTAAAGGGCCTGAGCCAGTTCGACGCGTGATTGAGCGGCTTCAACAGTGGCCATGGCGCGGAGCGTGCCGATGTATTGCGAGACCACGAGCAAGATCACTTGTTCGCGGGTGGAGAGGCTATTTTCCTTGCTGGCGTTGGCTCCTGCTCTCGCCGAGCGATAGCGGTTCCACAAATTCAGATCAAAAACCGGCATGCCGAACGTCGGGCCGGCGTTGAAAATGTTGATCGGCCCGATGTGCTGCGGAAAGCCGGGAATGCTGATGCCGAGCTGCGCCTCGATGTTGGAACGGCGAACGGCGTCGTAGGTTTGCAGGTCGGCTTGCGGAAGCAGCCCGGCGCGGGCGATGTTTTTGTCCTGCACGGACTGCGCGGCTTGCAGCACGGCGATTTGAGCGGTCGGATTTTGCTTCAGGGCCAGCGCAACAGCGCGATCGAGCGTCAGCTTGAGTGGAGTTCCATCGAGCTGAGTCGTTGGGGGCGCCGGTTGTTGGGCGCGGGCGCCGGATGCGTTCAGCAGAAGTCCGAACAGCAGCAGGTAAAAAATGATGGGAGTCTTCTTGTCGGGATTTTCGCCACGCGGGCCCGATTTATCATGGCCGACGATTTCCTTGACGATGGCCTGATTCAGACAGCCGTCTGCGATCAACTGGCCCCCTTCGTGGTGCATGGTTTTCAGCAGCATCTTGCCCGCTCCGTCAATAAAGCTCACCCCGCACAGGTTTACGTAGAACTTCTCCTGAGGCGACGCGGAGCGGAGTTCGCGCCAGCACTGCTCGAGGGTGGCGACGTTCTGGCCGGCCAAACGGCCCTCTACACTCAGGACCGTTTTGGATTTCTTTTTGTCTGTGGTGACTCGCAGCATGAGCGGTTTCGGGATAGATGAGATGCACAGTTGCATCCAAAGTGTGCGAAAGTTTGATTAAACTTTATCTCATTGATTCTACTAAAGTTAAATCACATCTAAGAATACCCGGACTCCTTCGAAAAGACAATATATGGGCATTATATCGAATAACGGCAACAAATTATAGACCATATATCGTCACACTGGATTGCCGCAAGACCCCAGGGCAGCCGCAAAGGCGTTTCGGGGAGGCGGCTAGAGTATTCTCTCCGCTGTTACTTTGCCGCGGTGTGCGTCACTATAGGCACTTACGAAATTGCATAATTGCGACTGCCAAAAAGGCA
>DASSYL010000193.1:0-24184 GCA_035703315.1 Candidatus Acidiferrum sp.
GATCGGCGGCGGCGTCGTAGTTCCAATAAACAAGCCACCCAGCGATAAATTCTCCGCCTTGGCCACACTCTTCTGGCTATTGTGCATCCATGCGACAGGCACAGGCTTTATGCCCCGGTACCGGGGATACCGCCGCGTTTCGTTCTGCTCCGCCATCTTGCCTTCCTGCTGGAGGCGCGCCCACTCGGCCCCGCCCGCTCCGACCTGGTACTGTTCCTGCTCTATTCAGTATCCACTCCTCGCGCGCGCCTTAACGCAAAATTCGATGCAAGTGCTGAAACGAAACACAGGCCCCCTGGGCAAACAAACTCTGGCTCTTCCTCGCGCCAAAGCCTGCTTTTTGCTTCGTTTTTAATAACTATATGATAATATAAATTCATCGTGAAGACGCTTCCCTCCTCAGCCTTCCGTCCCTTCGCCGCCAACTTCTTGCCACACATCGAAAATTCGCCGCTAAGTCGGGGCCTTGCCATTTACAAAAATGGCCTTTGTAAGTCCTTTGCTTGCCAAACTTGCGAAAAAAGAACTAAGGAGTACCCTCTGCTTGCGTCAAAATCGGCGCGAGGTTTGTGCGACCGACTGGTTCTCGCGGTTCAAGTGCTTCGAATCACAAGGCACGGTTGTACTTTGCACTTTGTACCTTGTACCTTGTACTTTTGCAGTTCGCTTCTAGGAGCCGCTGCCATGTCTGAATCCGCCAGTCTTAAGCAAGAGGGGCACGCCCCGACCATTCGGCCAGGCATCCCAACCCGCACCGAATCCGACTCCATGGGTAAAATCGACGTCCCCGCCGACCGCTACTACGGCGCGCAGACTGCCCGCTCGCTGATCCATTTCGCCATCGGCCAGGACACTATGCCCGCCGAACTGATCCGCGCCTTCGGCATCCTCAAAAAAGCCGCCGCACTGGTGAATCAAGACCTCGGCAAGCTCCCCGCCGAAAAAGCCAAACTCATCGCGCAGGCTGCCGACGAAGTCATGTCCGGCAAGCTCAATGGCCATTTCCCTCTCCGCATCTGGCAGACCGGCAGCGGCACGCAAACAAACATGAACGTCAACGAAGTCATCTCCAACCGCGCCATTGAAATTGCCGGCGGCGTGATGGGCAGCAAGAAACCCATTCATCCGAACGACGACGTGAACATGTCGCAGTCGTCGAACGACACGTTTCCGACGGCGATGCACATTGCGGCGGCGGCGGAAACTTCGCGGCGGCTAATTCCCGGGGTGAAAAAACTGCGCGATGCACTGGATGCCAAGGCCAAAGAGTTCGGCCCCATCGTCAAAATCGGCCGCACCCATTTGCAGGACGCCACACCGCTTACGGTCGAACAGGAATTTTCCGGATGGGTTTCGCTGCTCGACCGCGACTTGATGCGCACCGCGCAAGCGCTCGATGGACTCTACGATCTCGCCATCGGCGGGACGGCGGTCGGCACGGGCTTGAATGCGCATCCCGAATTTGCCGAACGCGCAGCGCGGAAAATCAGCGAGCTCAGCGGACTGCCGTTTCGCTCGCATCCCAACAAGTTTGCGTCGCTCTCCGCGCACGACGAAATCGTATTTGCATCCGGCGCGCTCAAAACGCTGGCCGCTTCCCTGATGAAAATCGCCAACGACATCCGCTGGCTGGCTTCCGGCCCGCGCTGCGGCCTTGGCGAATTCTCGTTGCCGGAAAACGAGCCGGGTTCTTCCATCATGCCGGGCAAAGTGAATCCCACGCAGTGCGAGGCGCTGACTATGGTCGCCGTGCAGGTGATGGGTAATGACGCCGCCATCGGCTTCGCCGGCTCGCAAGGAAATTTTGAGCTAAACGTATTCAAGCCTGTGATGATTTTCAACTATCTCCATTCGGTCGAGCTGCTGGCCGACGCCTGCAACAGCTTTGTGGACCACTGCGTCCTAGGCATGCAGGTCAACCGCGAACACATGAGCGCCCATCTGCACAATTCGCTGATGTTGGTCACGGCGCTCGCTCCCAAAATCGGCTACGATAACGCCGCCCTGGTTGCCAAAACCGCCCACAAAGACCACAAGGGCCTGCGCGAAACCGCGATCAAGCTAGGCTTCCTAACCGGCGAAGAATTCGACGCCCTAGTCAAACCCGAAGACATGACCCACCCATGAATGCTGATTTAAAGCCAACTCCGCATGAGCGCCGATCGCTCCTAAACGGAATTCGCAAGCGACCTCCGAAGTATTACCAGGACGACCCGGGATTTTTTCTAGAGGCCGAAGATGCGGACGACGGTTTTCCAGACATGAGTTTCTGCCCTTCTTTGCATAGTTTCGAGCTTCGTTTTGCAAAGCGAGGCAACTTGGAAATCCTTGATCAAGGCACTTACGCTCGTTTGCTACGAGAAGATGCGTCGGCGGAGTCTAAATGACAGCTCATTTTGCAAAAACCAGCGGGTCGCTCTTGGGATTGGCGCTATTAGTTGTACCAGTGTTTTCGCAGGAGAAGGTGACGCTGAAGGCGACGCCGAAGACGATTGCGTGGGGCTATTACGACGCGAAGGCGACGCCGGTGCTGCATGTGAAGTCGGGCGACACGGTGGAAATTGAGACTCTAATTACTTCCAGCCCGAAGCGGCTGGAGAGCGCGGGCGTGCCCGCCGAACAGGTCGAGCAGTCGCTGCGCGATATCCATGACCAGGTAAAAGACAAAGGGCCGGGCGGCCACATCCTCACTGGGCCCATTTACATCGACGGTGCGGAAATCGGCGACGTGCTCGAAGTAAAAATTCTCTCCGCCAAGCTGGCCATTCCTTACGCCTACAACGGATTCGTCCCCGGGCGCGGCTACCTGCCGGACGATTATCCTTATCCGAAAATGAAAATCATTCCGCTGGACGAAAAGCGCATGGTGGCGAAGTTCGCTCCGGGTATTGAAATTCCGCTGCATCCTTTTTTCGGAAGCATGGGCGTGGCGCCGCCCGAAGCTTCCGGCCGCCTTTCGAGCGCCCCGCCGTGGATTCAAGCGGGCAACCTGGATAACAAGGATCTCGTCCCCGGCTCCACGCTGTACATTCCGGTGCACGCGCCGGGTGCACTGTTTCAAGTGGGCGACGGCCACGCCGGCCAGGGCGACGGCGAAGTGGACATCACCGCCCTCGAAACTTCTCTTGTCGGCACGTTTCAGTTCATTGTGCGCAAGGACATGCACCTGCGCTGGCCCCGCGCCGAGACTCCCACCCACTACATCACCATGGGTCTCAACGAAGACCTGAACGTATGCACCACGCTGGCACTGCGCGAAATGATCGATTTCCTCACGACCGAAAAACATCTGTCGCGCGACGACGCCTACATGCTGGCCAGCGTCGCCGCCGACCTCCACATCACGCAGCTAGTCGACGGCAACAAAGGCGTCCACATGATGTTGCCCAAAGCGGTTTTTGTGGGCGTGGCGAAAACGCAATGAAAGAGATATTAATTGGCGAGAGAAGCGACCCGGTCTCGCAAGAACCATTTTCATCTTGGTTGTCACGGCTTTTCTCGCGGTCACATCGTGCGGGCGCCTGGCACGCGAAGGTATGGCGGATTTGATGCGTGCTTTGGAAGCCTCCGAACCGCAGCAGGCAGGAGCAAAGTAAACTACAACTTATGATCAGCCGAACAATCTCGACTGCCCTAACCTTTCTCCGCGCGCTCAGTGTCTCCGTGGCAATTCTGGGTTTTTCATCTTCCTGTCTGGCGCAGGCGGAAAAGCCGGAGTGGTGCAAGGCTCTCCCTCGGCCGGAGTACAAAGCGCTACAGCGGGTGCTGCCGGATGAAACGTGGTTCGAGGTGTACAAAGTTGCCCCGGCCACGTTTGCGATTTACGAGCCGCGCCAATATGAGGAAACGATTTCGTATTTGATCGTGGGCAGCAAGCAGGCGCTGCTTTTTGATACCGGTATGGGCATCGGCAACATCAAGGCGGTGGTGACGCGGCTAACTTCGCGACCCATTGTCGTGCTGAATTCGCATACCCACAACGACCACGTCGGCGGCAACTGGCAATTCCAGTACATTTTCGGCATGGACACCGCCTTCACCCGCGCCAACGCCAAAGGCTCGCGCGAAGATGCGCAAGCCGAACTCGGCAAAGACAACCTTTGCGGCGATTTGCCGAAGGGCTTCGATCGCGCGAAGTATGCCACCAAGCCGTGGAAAATTTCGCTTTTCGTCCGCGACGGCTTCAAAGTGAATCTCGGCCATCGCACCGTCGAAATTATCGCCACGCCCGGCCACACCCCCGACGCCATCAGCTTGATCGATCGCGAAAACGGCCTGCTCTTCACCGGGGACACCTACTATCCCGCGACCATCTGGCTTTACCGCTCGGAAACCGATTTGACGGCCTACATCGCTTCCGTGAAAAAACTCGTAGCGCTCGCCCCGCCGGTGAAAACCGTTCTCGGGGCCCACAACATTCCCGTCGCCGATCCCGCTGTCCTCGCCAAGCTGCAAGATGCAATTCAGACCGTAGTAGACGGCAAGGTAAAACCGAAATCCGTCAACGGCGACGAAGCCGGGTACCAGGTTGGCGACTTTTCTTTCCGAATGCGAAATCCTCTCCCCGCGTTAAACTCTACTTCTGGGGCGCACTGATGCTGCCGTTGCGGGATTTAGCTTTTATGGCGCAGACAATCCTGTCTGCGCAGCCGATGCGGTGGCGCAGAGATGCCTGCGCTAAAAGGACACATTGATGTTGGCGTCGCGGGCCATTTTGATTATCAGCAGCGTGCTGCTGCCGCTTCTCACAGCTATCCCCGCGTGCGCCTTGCAATCCCGCATCGAAGACCGCAGCGACACCAAGGCCGAAGGCAAAGAAAAACCTGCGAAGTCCAAGCCGGCCAAACGCACCGTGTGGAACCTCGATGGCGGCGTTTTCTTCGCCACTGATGGCCATCTCCCCAACGGATCCTGCTTCCGCCTTTCCGGGCAGATGAATGCGCCGGATTTCTTTGACGGCTTGCGCCGCGTGGACTCCGAAGAAGGCACCAGCTACTACCTCCGCAACCAGCTCGTGACGGAATATCCGGACGAGGTGGAGATCGTGATTCACCTGCTGGACTTCCCTTGCACTCTGGACCTGAAAGACACCGTGGTGCGGCCGCCCATTACGCGCGAAATGATGGCCACATTGCGATTGAATCTTTTCTGGAAGCAGGGCGTGCACATGCGGCCGGTGGAAGAGAGCAAACGCACCGCAGCCGAAGTTCGCCGCATCGAAACGTTCGCCGCCGGACCCGCAGCGGACGAAGAACTTGCGCCACGCTACGAATGGAGTTACGCCTTCACCATAAAGAGCGACGGCGTGCCGCTGACCAACGACTTGGTGCTGGTGATAGCTGGCGCCGACGCCAAAATTGCCGCCCGCGTCGCTGCTCGTCTTTAAACAGCGGCTCTGCCGTCCAGCGAGTCGATCAGGAACCAAAAAAGTTTGGCACTTCCTTTCGGATAGAGGCGCCCGGCTGCGAGCGCTATTTTGGTGCCGTTGTACACGCTGAAATCCTCAGCGAATTAAAACAACGGAGAAAACGATGCACTGGCTGATCGCAATCATCATCAATCTCGGATTACTGGCGCTGCCATCCGGCGAAGCGACCAAATCGCCACAGGCCTGGGACGCAAAATCGATAACTTGGCAAAAAGTTGACCCCGACGGAACCAAGTGGGCGGTACTGGAGGGGCGAAGCGACGTACCGGGCGAAGCGTTCACTTATGCGGCGTTCATTCCCGCAGGATTTCACGATTTTCATTCGCACGGCAGCGATGCGCGAGTCGCGGTCGTACGGGGAGTGCTGAAGGTTAGCTTCGGCGACACTCTTGATATGGAGCACCTCAAACCGTATCCCGTTGGGACCTTCTTGTACGTTCCGGCGAACGCCAAGCACACCATGGCGGCGGATGAAGATACGATCATCATCGGCACTGCCGCCGGTCCCTGGCACACCCATCATCCCGAAGAACACCGTCACCACTAACGCGGTGACAGTTGACGGTGAATCGGCTGCGACTGGTGGATATGGATTAAGGAGGAAAGGCGGGAGTAAACTTTCCGATATGAGACGCGGAACCGCCTTCCTTTTGGCACTCGTGCTTGTGTTGGGAGTTCTGGCTGCGGGAGCGGCCAGCATTCTGCACCATGGGTTAAGTGCACGCGCGCAACCGAGCACACTCGAAACGGCGATGGCGGCAGTGATGCGAAAGTTGGCCATGCCATCGGCCGCGCACAGCGCGAAAAACCCAGTCCCTAATTCGCCGGAAGCGCAGCGCGACGCGCGGCTGCACTTTGCCGACCACTGCGCCATCTGTCACGCGAACGACGGCAGTGGCGAGACGGGACTCGGGCGCGGGATGTACCCCAAGCCGCCCGACTTGCGCGCGTCGCAAACGCAAAACCGCAGCGACGGCGAGATTTTCTGGATCATTGAAAACGGAGTGCGGCTGACGGGCATGCCGGCGTTTGGAGGCTCGGGCGAGCATGGCAACGCCGAAGACAGCTGGAAGCTGGTGCATTTTATCCGGCACCTGCCCTCGCTCACGGCCGAAGAACGCATTGAGATGGAAAAGTACAATCCCAAAGGACCGGAAGATCTGCAAGAAGAGCAGCGGGAACGGGATTTTCTGAGCGGCGCGCCGGAAAAACCGTCGGCGCAGCCGGACCATCACCATTGAGGACCGCCGAGCCATCGGCCCCCGACTGGAAAGCGAGGCTGGCCAGCGGTTGCGCGGTGTGAGATAACAGTTTGGAGGAGAGAAAGCCATGAAACTCCGCTGGATTGCACTTTTGATTGCGGTCGCGCTAGCGATGCCGGCCTTTGCGCACGGCGACAAGAAGCACATCATCGGCACTATCGAAAAGGTGAGCCCGGAAGCCGTCATCGTGAAAACCAAGGAAGGCAAGTCGATTGAGGTGAAATTGGCGGCCACCACGACTTATGTAACCAGCGCCGACCAGCCTGCCAAGTTCGCCGATCTCGCCGTGGGCCAGCGCGTGGTGGTCCACGCCGATCCAAAGGGCGCCGACTTGATCGCGGCTACAGTTAAGTTTTCCAACGCCAACGCCGCGCCGGCGGCAGCCGCTTCGCCCAAGTAGATCGGCCAGTTCGCGGGTTTTGCTTTTCGCGAGGCCGGGCTCGGTTCAAAGCCCAGTCTTAGTACTCCCACGCCTGCCAAACCTCGCTTCGTTGACCGCTTCTTGACGATTATTCTCTGGACAGATTCGCCGTGAGCGCCTAGCATTTGCCTCCGCGTCGTCTAAGACGCTAAAGACCTGGGGTGTTTTGTTTGTCCAGCCCGTTTCGAAAATTACTTTCATTTTTCGGTCAAGATTCCAAAGGGGGTCAGCATGAGGGTGTCTTCGAATAGCGCCGCGCTGCGCGTGGTTTGCCAGGCAGCGGCTGCAGTGGTCTTGCTGTGCGCGCTTTGCGGCGGTTCTACCGTTTCGGCGCAAGCCATCAATAACAACACGCCGGGATTCGTCAAAAATGCCAAGGATTTGGGAGAGGCCGACTTGAGCACGATGATGACGGCGACGGTGTGGCTGAAGCTGCACAACGAAAATCTGTTGGACCGGCTGACAAATGATCAATACAACAAAAAGTCTCCGGGATTTCACAAATGGATTTCGCAGAGCGAGTTCAATGCGAATTTCAGCCCGACGGCGCAGGAAATGAAGGCGGTGAGCAATTTTCTTTCCGCGCACGGACTGGAAATTGTGGAAACGGCGGAAAACAATTTTTACGTGAAGGTACAAGGAACAGTTGCGGACATGGAGAAGACGTTCCATGTGAGCATCCACAAGTACTCGTACCGGGGTGAGAACTATCGTTCGAACAACGCGGACCCATCGGTGGACAAAACGGCGGGCGGACATATCGCGGCCGTGACCGGGCTGGACGATTTTGGGTTCGAGCCTGCGTACAAACTGCCCACCGATCCGCAAGGAAAACCTCTGCCGATGCGGCCGGTGACGGTGACGCCGCAGGGCGTGTTTTTTGAAGGACAGTGTTTCCGCGGCGTGCAGACCGCGACGTTCACGAACTCTGGCGCGAACACGACGGCGGTTTACACCGGCAACCGGTATGGGGCAGAGATTAGCAATACGCAGTTGGGGCATCTTGCTCCGTGCGGCTACCAGCCGGCGGAAGTAGACACCGCGTACGGAATGATTCCGTTGTTCGCAGCGGGATTGGACGGCTCCGGCGAGACGATTGTGATTGTGGATGCGTATGGCTCCGAGACAATCGCATCCGATGCCGATGCGTTTTCTCGAATTTACGGCTTGCCGCGCATCACATCGGAAAATTTCACCATCGTGAAAGCAAACGGACTGGTGAACAACCCGAAGGGGACAGCGCGAAACTGGAACATCGAGACCACGCTGGATGTGGAATGGGCGCACGCTCTGGCGCCCGGCGCGAAAATTGCACTGGTTGCCGCCGTTGATCGCGGCTCCCTGGCCGAAGCGGTGAATCTGGCCGTGGTCAGGCACCTGGGCAATACCATTTCGAATAGCTGGTCCAGCATCGAAGCCTTGGGCAATCCAGCGCAGTTCAACCGCATCGAGCGGATCCTGCAACAGGCCGCGGCACAGGGGATCGATGTGAACTTTGCCACGGGAGACGCCGGCGACGAGGTTTCACGCGTTGGGTTTGTGAGCGTGGATTATCCCGCGAGCTCACAGTTTGCTACCGGAGTGGGAGGAACCAGCCTGGCGCTCAATCCGGATCATTCCATCGCGTTTCAAACCGGCTGGGGGAACAACACGACGTTGATTGCTACGCCTTCTGGTCCGAACACACTTCCCGCTGTTCCGCCGGTGCCATTTGGATTTCAAGGCGGCGGAGGCGGGGGTTCGAGCCGGATCTTTGCCAAGCCGGCTTTTCAAAGCGGGCTGGCGGGAACGACGCGGCAAGTGCCAGACGTTTCCATGCTGGGCGATCCCTTCACCGGGACGGAAATCATCATTACGCTGGACAATCAGCTTTTGGTGGGCGTGGTCGGTGGAACCAGCTTGTCGACCCCGATGTTCTCGGGCGTAATGGCCATCGCGGCGCAGAAAAACGGGCACGTGGGACTGGGGCAGGCTGCTCCGCTTCTCTACAATTTGCCGGCGGGAGCGGTCACCGACGTGGCACCGTTCGATTCGCCGAACAACGTGACGGGCGTCATCACCGTGAACGGGACGCCGAAGAATCTGAGCGCGGAAGAGTTGGCGGCGCCGCTAGAGAACACCACTAGTTTTTACAGCGCGCTGTACAACGATCCGAGCAGCGCAGCGTGGTACGTGCTGACGTTCGGAACAGACTCTTCGCTGACGGTGACTCCAGGATGGGACAACGTTACGGGAGTGGGAACGCCCAATGGAGCTGCTTTTGTGAACGCCCTGGTTCCGTAAGGACTCGCGGAGAAAAGAGAAATCAAGTCGAAGAGCGCGGACACATGTTCGCGCTCTTTTCTTCTTGCGCGCGTGTCGTGGCGTCTATTCTTCGACCAGATGACAGGAATGGGTCTTGATGACCAGCCAGACGCGCTGGCCGGGCACCAATCCCAAGGAGCGCAACGCCCCGGGGGTGACGTGAACCAAAAACATCGCACCCGCGCTGACTCGGCAAACTACGGTTGTGCCCATCACTTCCATTGAATCAATGGTTCCATCCAAGATATTGCGCGCGCTGAGACCCTCTGGTTTGCGCGCGGCCAAGAGAATGTCTCCTGCGCGAATGGCGATGTGAACGCGCGTTCCGGCGGCCGCATATCCGAGGGGAACTTCGAGTTCGGTTTCCGAGCTGGCGAGGCGCACGCGCATGACGCCGTCGGACTCGCGAACGTCCTGGACTACAGCTGAAAGATGATTTTCGAAACCAGCGGCGTAGGCAAGGCGTTTTTTGCGCGGGGCATCGAGTACCGAGTGTGGCGCACCTTGCGCGATGATCTGGCCGCGATCGATGGCGATCACGCGCTCGCTGAGAGCATCGACCTCATCGCGCTGGTGAGTGACGTACAGAATCGGGAGCTGGCGGACACGGTTCCAAGCGCGCAGGTCGTCAAAGATCGCGGATTTAAGTTCGGAATCGAGGCCCTTAAGAGGTTCGTCGAGAAGCAGGGCCCGAGGCGAGGTCACCAGCGAACGTGCCAAGGCCACTCTCTGCGCTTCGCCCCCGGAAATTTGGCCCGGCTTGCGGCGGGCGAGATGCTCGACGCGGAATGCCGCCAGCAAATCCTGTGCGCGACTGGCGCGATCTCCTTCGTTTGAATTGTTCAGTCCAAAGGAGACGTTCTGTTCAACCGTCAAGTGGGGAAACAGAGCGGGCGACTGAAACAGATACGCGAGGCGGCGCTGCTGCGGAGAAAGAAAGATGTGCGTGGCGGAATCCTGCAGAATTTCGCCATTCAGCGCGATGCGCGCGGACCCGGGCTTCAGCAAGCCGGCGATGCAATCGAGCAGCGTGGATTTGCCGGCGCCGGAAGGCCCGAACAGGATGGTGATGCCAGAGTCGATTTGAAAGTCCACATGGAGTTCGAACGCGCCGGCGGCGTGGCCCGGGCGCTTGAAGCGAAATTGAGCTTCGAGAGCTGCCGAACGGATAGCGCTTCTGATATTCACTTCGTTGGCCATGGCGACCACACGCGGCGGTTCACCGCATAGATTGTCGAAAGAACCGCGAACGAAATAAAAACTAATGCAATGGCCATGCGATTGGCCGCAGCGTAGTCGAGCGATTGGACGTGATCGTAGATGTCGATGGAAACGGTTCGCGTGACGCCGGGAATGTTGCCGCCAACCATGAGCACAACGCCGAATTCGCCGAGTGTGTGGGCAAAACTGAGAACGACCGCGGTAATGACACCGGGAAGCGAAAGCGGCAACAGGATTTGGCGGAAGATGCGCCAACGCCCGGCACCGAGAATTGCCCCAGCATCGAGAAGCCGCGTGTCGACGCTTTCAAAGGCCATGACCAGCGGCTGCACCGCGAAAGGCAAACTGTATAAAACTGATGCGATGATCAGCCCCGCAAACGTGAAGGCCAGGGTGTGCCCGAACCAGGCGGTCCAAAGCTTGCCGAGGGGTCCGTCCGTACCCATGACCACGAGTAAATAAAAACCGAGTACAGTCGGAGGCAAGACCAGCGGAAGCGCAATCACACTTTCGATAAGAAATTTGCCGCGCCATCGGGTTTGCGAAAGCCAGTAAGCCAGAGGCGTTCCCACGACCAGCAGGATCGCGGCTACGCAAAATGCGAGGCATAGGGAAAGCCACAGCGCTTCCATTACTTCTGCCTTCCTGCCGGCGTCTCTGCGGGCGGAGGCCGAAAGCCGAATTGTGCAAGCAATGCGCGGCCTGGTCCTTCGGTGACGTAGAGTACAAAGTCCCGCGCGGCAGATTTTTCTTTGGCTGCTTTTAGCACGACAACGGTTTGCTCGATCGTTGGGTAGCTGTCCAGTGGGATCTCCCAAAGTTTGCCGTCCCGCATGGCCGACGAATGCGCCAGCGAGTAGGCCAGGATTCCCGCTTGGGCATTACCGGACTGCGCAAATTGCGCGGCTTGTGAAATATTTTCGCCGAACACAAGTTTGGCACGTACCTGCTCGTAGATATGCGCCGACTGTAAAGCGCTGACCGCGGCACGGCCATAGGGCGCGTGCGCGGGATTGGCGATGGCGATCCTGGAAACTTCCGGCTTCAGAAGGCAGTTCCATTTCTCCGCTTGAGGATCGCAGAGGGCGCTGGGCGGCATCCACAGAACAAGACTGCCCACGCCATAGACCGCAGCGCTTCTGGGCTCACCGCGGCCAGATTGCATCAATTTAGCGGGAAATTCATTATCCGCAGAAAAGAAAAGGTCAAACGGCGCGCCATTCTGGATTTGCGCGAAGAAATTTCCACTAGAGCCGAAAATGAGCTCGACGGTTATCCCAGTTTTCGCTTCGAACGCCTTGGCGATATCCGGCATTGCGGCCTGCAGGTCGGAAGCAGCGGCGACGCGGATGCGTTTCGGCTGCGCGAAGGCGGAAGCGAATGTACAAACGACCAGCGTCAAAAGGCTGACGATGTGCAAAACAATCGTTCTTGCCGGCATGGGAGTTCTCGCGGGCGTCAACTCAGACGCGCAGGATCATTACTTCGGTGGATTTGATGAGCGCCGCAGCGCGTTCTCCCGCCTTGAGGCGCATTTCCTTGGCGGCATCGGCTGTGATGATGGAGGTGATGTGCTGTTCGCCGATGGCCAGGGTGACCTGAGCGAGCAGGCCGCTGTACTTGATGGCCACCACGCGGCCGATCAGCTGGTTGCGGCCGCTGATTTTGCGGAAGGTGCCGCGGCGCGAGCCGATGTCTCCCCGTTCGAGTTTTTTGGGAATCAGCCGGTCAATTTCGCTTTCCGGAACGCGGTGATGGCCGCCGGGAGTCTTGGCGGTGCGAATTTTATCGCGGTAAATCCACTGTTTCAGTGTGGGGTAGCTAATGCCGAGAATGTTCGCGGCTTCGCGTGGCGACAACAGCCTCTGCACAATGCCTCCGCAGTTCTATACGGAACTAGCCAAAGCATAGCATATTATCGATACGTTTTTATACGTTTTGTGCTGCAAGGCTCAGTTACGCAGCGGCTTTCCGGTTTTTAAGGTGTACGCGATGCGTTCCTGCGTTTTCTTTTCGCCGAGCAGCGAAACGAAAGCCTCGCGTTCCAAGTCAAGCACGTACTGTTCGCTGACCAGTTGGGGCGACGTCAGCGAGCCCCCCGCCATGATATGAGCCAGCTTGCGCGCGACGACCGCGTCGTGTTCCGAGGCGTAGCCACCGCGCACCAGCATGTGGATCATCAATTTGGCGCCGGCGAGGAACTGTTCTCCCAACACTTTGATTTGGGTGGACTGTGCTCCTTCCTGCCAACTTGCCGCGGCCGGCTTCCAGCCGGAGCGCGACAATCTGAGCGCGGTCTCCTTCGCATCGGCAACCAGCCGTTGCGTGTTCATCGAATAGACGTCTTCGCGGCGGAAGTAACCAAGTTCGCGGCATTCTTCCGCACTGGTTCCCACTTTCGCCAGCGCGACGTTTTCAAAAACCGGCTTCAATGCATGGAAGAGGTCCAGATCGTCGCCGCCGGCCGAGTTTTCGTTCGCGCGGATCAGCATTTCTTTCGAACCGCCGCCGCCGGGAATCAGCCCGACCCCGGCTTCGACCAGCCCGACATATGCCTCAGCCGCCGAATGAATCCGCGCGGCATGCAAACTGATTTCGCAGCCGCCGCCAAGAGCCATCCCTTGCGGCGCGGCGACTACCGGTTTTTTCGCGTACTTAATGGCCAGATTGACGTTCTGGAACTGCTTCACCGCCATGTGCAGTTCGTCCCATTCCTGCTCCTGCGCACCGACCAGCACCAACATCAAATTTGCGCCAACGGAAAAATTCACCGCCTGGTTGGCGATCACCATGGCGTCGAAATCGGTTTCCAGACGTTTGAGGCCTTTGTGGATCATGGCGATCAGGTCGGCGCCGATCGCGTTCATCTTGGCATGAAATTCGCAGCACACCACGCCGTGGCCGAGGTCGACGAGGCTGGCGCCCGCGTTGCGCTCGATTTCCCTGCCGGCTTCCTTCAGTGATTTCAGGATCAACACCCCTGGCGGCTCTTCCACTTTCTTGCCGCCCACGGCCAGATCAAAAACCGTGGTGGCGCCTTTTTCTGATTCGTAGAAACTCTTGCGGCCGCTGGACAACACTTTTTCAAACAGCGCGGGCATGGGCCGGTCTTCCGTCTTTACTTGCGCCGCAAATGTGCCGAGCCCCAGCACGTCCACCATTTCGAACGGGCCCAGTTCCCAGCCGAAGCCCCAGCGCATGGCGCGGTCCACGTCCACCAGATTGTCGGAAATTTCCGGAACGCGGCGCGCGGCGTACAGGCAAGTCTCAGAAATCGCGCTCCACAGAAATTGCTGAGCCCGGTCGGTCTTCTGCCCTTCCAGAATCGGCCCGACCAGTGCGCGCAACCGCTGGCGCGTATCGTCAATCGCCTTGCCCGCATCGATCGAAGCGAATTTCGCTTTTTGCCGAGGCCGATATTCCATGGTGTTGACGTCAAGCGTCAGAATTTCCTTTTCGCCCGCGCCTTTTACCTTTTTGTAGAAGCCCTGGCCAGTTTTGTCGCCAAGCCAGCCGCGCTTAATCATCTCCTCGACCAGCGCGGGGACTTTGTAGCGTTCGCGCGACTCATCATTTGGTGCCGTCTCGTAAATATTTCTCACCACGTGGGCCAGCACGTCCAGGCCGACGATGTCAGTTGTGCGAAACGTCGCGGATTTGGGCCAGCCCACCGCTGGGCCGGTACAGGCGTCCACTTCCTCAACCGTCATGCCAAGTTCGCCCATCAAGCGGAGCGCGTTCAGGACAGAAAAGGTGCCGATGCGGTTGGCGATGAAGTTCGGCGTGTCTTTTGCGACCACAACACCCTTGCCAAGCCGTCGGTCACAAAAATCGCTGAGCGTTTCGATGACATTGGCGGAAGTTTTCGGACCGGGAATAATTTCGACCAACTTTAGATAGCGCGGCGGGTTGAAGAAGTGTGTGCCAGCCCAGTGCTGCTGGAATTCTTCGGGCAACCCCTCGGCAATCAGGTGAACGGGCAGGCCGGAGGTATTGGTGGTGACGATGGCGCCGGGCTTGCGGAATTGCAAAACGCGAGAAAGAAGGTTGCGCTTGATCTCCAGATTTTCCGCGACTACCTCAATGATCCAGTCGGCTTCGGCGCAACGTGCCAGGTCGTCGTCAAAATTGCCGATGGAGATTTTGTCGGCCAGCGTCGCGCTGAAAAATGCGGCGGGCCGCGCGCTTTTCGCCGCTTGCACGCCGTTGCGCGCGAAACGATTGCGATCGTTAGGGGGTGCATCGGGCTTCAAGTCCGGCGGAACCATGTCCAAGAGCACGCAAGGCAGCCCGGCATTCGCAAAGTGTGCGGCGATTCGGGCCCCCATGGTACCGGCGCCTAAAACCACTGCTTTCTGGATGGGAAGCTTCATGACCAGCCTTCGAATGCGAGATGAACGTCCGGACAGGTTCAGAGTTGGTTTCGTAACCCCGAGTGAGCAAGGTTACAAAACCGGCAAAGCGTGGTCAAACCGGAGCGCGGCCGCCCCGCGCAGTACTAAAATAGGAGCAGCGTAATGGACAGCAAGATCAACAGCGCGCTGGAATGGCTCCGAAACGCCGAGCAGACGTTTCGCCAGCGTGCTTTCGGCAGCGCGGACAAGCCTTCGCCGCGGCCTAAGATCGGTCTAGCGCTGGCGGGCGGCTTCGCGCGCGGCATCGCGCACATTGGCGTGCTGCGCGCTTTTCGCGAGGCAGGCATTCCCATTGACTACGTGGCGGGTACCAGCGTCGGCGCGCTGATTGGAGCTGGCTTTTGCGCAGGCGCGACGCTCGAATTCATGGAAGAGATCGGCAAACAAACCACGTTCGCGGATTTTGGCCGATGGACCCCTTCCTGGCTGGGCTTGGCCACCAACCAGCGCATGGAAAAATATCTGGCTCGCCTGACGCAGGCGACCACGTTCGAGGAATTGCACGTTCCCTTAGCCATCAGCACCACCGACATCAACGCCGGCATCACCGTGTACTACTCGAGCGGCCCGATTGCGCCGGCGCTGCGTGCGTCTTGCGCATATCCCGGTCTATTCGTTCCCATTCAATACGACGGGCGGACGCTGGTGGACGGCTTTTTGACCTCCCCTGTTCCCGTTGAAGGCGCGCTGCTGCTCGGCGCGGAAGTGGTCATCGCCGTTTTCCTGGAATCGGGCGGCATCGAAAATCCCCGCACGGCGGTGGATATCATCAGCCGCTCGTTCAACATTATTCAGGGCCATTCGGAAATCAGCTGGCGCGCGCAGGCCGACGTGGTGATCGAGCCGAACGTTACATCCTTTGCATGGGACGATTTTACGAAAACGCCCGAACTGGTAGCTGCCGGCGAGGAAGCCGCGAAAAAAGCTATCCCTCAGATTCTTGAGGTTCTGCACGGAGAAAGGAAAAATCCCGTCGCGTAGCCGTTCAGCGTTTAACGCGAGCTTCGACCACCACCGGCTGACCTTCACCTTTTCCGCGCTGGGTGAGCCAGGCGGCCAATCCTTCGGCGAATTTTTCGGGCGTCAGGCGAAAGCTTGCTTCGACGGCACCGTCACCGACCGGTAGCGTGTCGTCGAACTCCGCCGAGTTGGTGAAATTGCGCATGCAGAACTGGTCGAGCCACTCCAGCGGGCAGGCGCGCCGTTCGCCGCGAACCACCACGTCCACTAGAAACTTTTGCGCGTACATGGCATCAGATTACCATTGCTCGCTACCGGGGGAGCGGTGCGTCAAACTGTTAAGATAGTGCTCAGGAGCGTCCGCTAGTGAAGCTGCGCTTTCTCTTTGCGAGTGTCGTCGTGTTTGTTGCGGCCGTGATGGCCGCTGGTCCCAGTCGTGCTCAGGGCCCTCATCCAGCCGTGCTGCAGCTCGAGGCCTGGCGCAAGGCGGTACTGGCTGGCGACGCGCAGGCTCTTACGCCTCTTTACTCTTCCAGCCCGAGGATTCTTGGCCCGGGCAAGTCTTCGTCCAACCTGACCGCGGAAGTCGTTTATTGGACCGGATGGAAAGCCAAGGGTCTGAAGACTATTTCTGCGCAAATCGAAAACGCGCAGGAGCCGCAACCCGGCTTTCACCTTCTTTCGATTCAATTAACGCTGGTCGCTTCCGAGGGCGGAGCCGCGAAAAAGTATTACGTCAAGATGGCGCAAGGCTATGCCGAACAGGGCGGCACCTGGAAAATCGCCGTCGAGCAGCGGGAAGACGCCACGCGCCTAAAGGGTCCGGCGGAACGAAAAGATCTGTATCCCGCCGATGCCGATGCACAAAAGGAGATCGAAGAGGCACTGCATGCGGCGGCAAAATCGCATAAGCGCGTTATGCTGGTCTTTGGCGGCAACTGGTGCTACGACTGCCACGTATTGGATGCAGCGTTTAACACACCCGAGATCGCGCCAACCCTCAACCGCAACTATATCGTTGTCCACGTGGACGTCGGTGAATATAACAAGAACCTCGATCTGGCCAAGAAATACGAGGTTCCACTGGAGCGCGGCGTGCCTGCTGCTGCAATCCTCGACAGCACCGGCAAGTTGCTGGTCAGCCAGAAAAATCAGGAATTCGAAAAAGCGCGCTCCATGACACCCGAAGACATTTTGGCGTTCCTCAACAAGTGGAAGCCCACAGCCGAACGCTGAAGCTGCTTCGCGTTAATACTGTTACAAAACCAATCGAATTTCCGGATCGATGACCACGTGTGTGGCCATCTCGCCATTGATGGAGTATTTGTCGCTGTGCTCGTTTCGAAAATGGAAAAAGCGGCTGATGTGATAGTCCTCGTCGAAAATCGAAAACACCTTTTCAGTTTCGGCGTGCGACATTTTGAATGCAGAAAGCGGCACCGGCTCCCCGGGTTTCGGAGCAAGACAGGTGTACTGCCTGTAGAGTTCTTGCAGGGAGATCATGGGGGCGGGCCTTGCGGCTAGGGTGCTCATATACGCCACCTTTCTTCCGCGAAGTCAGGATTGAGAACCCCATTTTACACCCGATTGGTGGCGCCGGGGGCGGTTTGTTCGCGCGGGTTCGCTTTGTCAACCGCCCGTGAATCCTCTATCATTTTGCTGCGACCAAACGAATCGAGCCTGCCGGATCGTTCGCACCAGGAGGAATAAAAATGGCGATTGCAGTGGGACAAGCGGCGCCGGATTTTTCGCTGAAGGATCAGTACGACAAGGACGTGAAGCTTTCTGATTTCACGGGAAAGAAAAATGTTGTGATCGTTTTCTATCCCCTGGACTGGAGTCCGGTCTGCAGCAAGGAGCACGTCTGCATCGTGAACGGGATGAAGGAGTTCGCCACGCTCGACGCGGAAGTGCTTGGTGTGAGCGTGGACAGCGCTTGGTCGCACAAGGCCTACTCTGAAAAAATGGGCATCAAATATTCGCTGCTTGCCGATTTCAATCCTCGCGGCGCTATGGCCGATAAGTACGGAGTTTATCTCCCGGACAAAGGGATTACCGGACGCGCGATCGTGATCGTTGGCAAAGATGGCAAGGTTGCGTGGATGAAAAGCTACGACATTCCCGTGGTGCCGGACGTGGATGAAGTGGCCTCTGCACTGCAAAAAGTGAAAGCGGCGGGTGCATAAACGTTTCAGAGTATTTCTTGAGCAGGCGGGCCAGGACGAGCAGTCCTGGCCTTTTTTCATTCCGCGCCGCGGATTGCGGCAAGCAGAAAGGGTGCGGCCAGCCATAAGCCAAGCATCAAAACGCCGCCAATCACGAGCGGCCAGCGCACCGGGTTGGGCCGAATCAAGGCGTACGCAGCAGCCAGCCCGGGAATGAATCCGAACCAGATGAAACCAACCATCACTACGTGATTGGCCCATTCCGACGGAAGCCATTTTGCTGTGTACGCGGCGAGAGCGGCGGAATTCACACCGGGAATCCGCAACAGCAGGCTGAGCGAAATATTGGCCAGCAGAAAAATCGCGAACGCGTCGTGCTCTTCTTTCTGCGGTTTTTCGCCCGGTGCGGCAAAAGGTTCGCGCTCCGCCGGAAGGACGCGAAGCCACGCCATCACCACCGGGCACGCCGCCGCCAGCAACAGCAGCAAATACAAGACCAGTGCCAGGCGATGGTCGAGCCCACCGGCATTTTGCGGCGCAAGAAGCATTCGCAAGATCCGTGAGAACTTTAGCGGCTGAAGTCGTTGCGAGCCACCGTTCCGCCCTTCATCACAAACTTAACTTTCTCCAGCGCCTTTACGTCAGCCAACGGATCACCTTCGACAGCGATCAGATCAGCATAATGCCCGTTTTCCACTGAGCCGACCTTGTCGCTCCAGCCAATCAAGTCGGCTGCGCTCAGCGTGGCTGCGCGAATCGCGTCCAGCGGTTGCATCCCCCACTCGACCATTTTCCCGAACTGCCTCGCGTTGTCACCATGGGGATAGACACCGGAATCGGTGCCAAACGCGATTTTCGCTCCGGCCTGAAAGGCTTTCCGGAAATTCTCGCGCTGCAGCCGGCCTATCTTTTTTTCCTTTTCGATGGATTCGGGAAGCATGCCGGCTTTCGCCCCTTCCTGCAGGATGAAATCATCGTTGTAAATGTCGAAGACCAGATACGTGCCATGCTGTTTGGCCAGCCCGATGCCTTCGTCGTCAATCAAGCTCGAATGCTCGATGGAATCGATGCCCGCGCGGATTGCGTCCTTGATGGACTGCGTGCCGTGAGCGTGTGCCGCAACTTTGCGCCCGAGCTTGTGGGCTTCGTCGGCGATGGCCTGCATTTCTTCGAGTGTGTACTGCGGCGTGCCGGGCAGGTCGCCCTTGCTCAAAACACCGCCCGACGCGCAGATTTTGATCACGTCAGCGCCGTACTTGATCACTTCGCGCACTTTGGCGCGCGCAGCCCATGGTCCGTCGGCTACACCTTCGGATCGATAATGATATTCGTATGGCAGTAGGTTGTCGTCGCAGTGGCCGCCCGTGATGCCGAGCGGCGGTCCAGACACTACCATGCGCGGCCCTTCGATCTCGCCCGCGTTCACCCCGTCACGCACCGCCACATCCGTGAAACCCCTGGCACCGACATTCCGAATCGTGGTGAATCCAGCTCGCAGCGTCAGGCGTGCATTCTTCACACCGGTGACCGCCTCGCGCGGCACTGAAATCCCCAGACCGGCGTATCCGCTGTGCTGCGGATCGCTGGTGACGTGGGTGTGCACGTCAATCAGTCCGGGAAGGCACGTCGCACGAGATAAATCGATCGCGTCCGTAGCTGAACCAGATGCGGAGGCCACGGAAGTAATGACTCCGTCAGAGCCAAATGTCACCACTTGATCGGAAAGAAGTTTTCCGGTGCGAACGTCCAGCAGTTTGCCGCAGCGCACCGCGCCCGGCGCAGCCGCGGCTACGCCCACGGCCGCCAAACACACAAACAGTGCGAACAAGAGTTTACGCATCATTACCTCAGTGGTTTTCGAATGAAAATTGCCTCAAGAGAATAGCCCGAAAGCAAGCTGCGGCTCAATCATCTTCGGGGGACAGTGAAGGCGGCGTTCTTGTTATTTGGGCTGAGACTGCGCCAAGGAACGAAGAAACAATACCAATTGCCAGCGCTGCTCTTCCGTGTAGCGCTTCTTGAACGCGGGCATGGGGCGATGACCTTCGCTGATTTTGTAGAACAGCTCGCCGTCGCTCACGGAATTCATGCGTGCCGCGTCGGTGAAATTGGTCGGCCGCGGGTCATACATCTTGGCCTGGGATCCGTCCCCGTTGCCGGCGTCTCCGTGGCACTCCGTGCATTTATCGAGGTACAGCGCCCGAGCGGCGGGAAGATTTGCTTGCGATGGTTGTAAGGGATTCACAACCCGTTTAGCCTCCTCAGGCACAATCCACGGCCCGGGATGAAAGAAGGCATATACGGCTGAGCCTGCGGCTACCAGCAGAAGCACAACGAAGAGGGTTCCAGCTAGTTTCTTACGGGCGGGCGAAGGCATGTCCAAAACGATTTTGGCATAAGGCCGACTCGCTTCACCACCGCAAGGTATCGTGGTCCCGGTAACCTCAGCGCACTCTGCGCCTCCGCGTTAGGCTTGATTTTCGTTCTTAATGACGCCGCTAGCCGCGGAAGGTCAGATAGAGCAGTTCGGCATTGAACGCAACAATCGCGATCGCGACGACCCAGGCCACAATCGCCGTAAGCCGAGAATTGGCGAATGCGCCCATTTTGCTCTTGTTGCTGGTGAACTGGACCAAGGGGATCACGGCAAACGGCAATTGAAAGCTGAGAATCACCTGACTAAGGATCAGCAATGATGTGACTTTGCCTTCGCCGTAGATTCCAATGACGATCACCGCCGGAATAATCGCCAGCGCTCGCGTGATCAACCGCCTTAGCCACGGCCGAAGGCGCAGATTCAGGAACCCTTCCATCACAATCTGGCCGGCCAGCGTTCCCGTTAACGTAGAATTCTGCCCGGACGCCAGCAGTGCACAGGCAAATAGCGTGCTGGCCAGGCTGGCTCCCAATACCGGCGTCAGCAACTTGTAGGCGTCGGAAATCTCCGCGACCTCATGCAAGCCACGCGAGTAAAATGCCGCGGCTCCCAAAATCAAGATGGCTGCGTTGATGAACAGCGCGAACCCCAGAGCGAGCGTCGAATCGAAGATCGCAAAGCGCAACGCCTCACGCTTGCCCGCAGCATCCGTTGAAAAAGCGCGGGTCTGCACAATGCTTGAGTGCAGATAGAGATTGTGCGGCATCACGGTTGCGCCAAGAATTCCGATGGCGATGTACAGCATTTCGCGGTTCTTCAGGATCTCCCATCGCGGCACGAAGCCGGCCGCGGCCTCGCGCCAAAGCGGTTGCGCAAAGAAAATCTCATAGGCAAAACACGCCCCGATCGTGGCGATAAGCGTAATCACGAAAGCTTCGATCAGCCGGAAACCTCGCCCTTGCAGGGCCAGCACGATCAGCACATCCAACGCGGTAATCAGCACGCCGGCCAACAGCGGCAGGCCAAAGAGCAGCTTCAATGCCACCGCCGATCCCAGCACTTCCGCCAGGTCGCAAGCGGCAATCGCGATTTCGCAAATCACCCACAAACTGAATGACAACGGCCGCGAATACGATTCGCGGCATGCTTGTGCAAGGTCGCGTCCGGTAACGATCCCCAATTTCGCCGAAAGTGCCTGCAGCAGCATTGCCATCAGGTTGCTCAGCAGGATCACACTGAGCAGCGTGTAGCCGAACTTGGCTCCGCCTCCGAGGTCCGTCGCCCAGTTGCCGGGATCCATGTAGCCGACCGCAACCAGGTATCCCGGCCCGGCAAAGGCCAGAATCTTTTTGAACCAGGTCAGCCCCGGCGCGACGGGAATCGTGCGATGCGCCTCGGGCAGCGAGGGATTGAATGCGATAGCGGCAACAGAGGGTCGCGACGGCCAAGGCGTTGCAGTCGCGGTGGGTTCCGCTTCGATCAGTTGTTCGGTCGCGCGCGCCATTCTTATTAACTATGGTTAACAGCACACCTAAACTATCTTTAATGCCGTCATCTGTCAATAGATCTTTTAATGCAAGTGCCGCCGATGAACTACCGGGCTTCGAGCGGTGTGGTACCTTTGGGGAAGAACCTCAGGAGAACACGTATGGACGAGAAACAGCCGCAACCGCAGCCGGGCCAGATGCAGATCAAGGCCGACGAAAAGGAGCTGCAGGGTCTTTACAGCAATTTGGTGATGCTCCAGCACAACCTGGAAGAGTTCACCCTGAATTTTGTCTACATTTTTCCCAACGGCGCGCAAGGCAAGCTGCTCAGCAGCATGATCGTCAGCCCCGGCCACGCCAAACGCATCTGGCGCGCGCTAGGAGAAAACATCTCCCGCTACGAAGCCCAGTTCGGCCCCATCAAGGAAGCTCCTGAAGGGAGCAACCCCACGCCCAACGTTGGTTTTGTGCAGTAGCCAGAGTTTTGGCTCGCGCGAATAAGCATCAGCAACCCAAGCGAAAAGCGCAGTCATTCAACATCTCCGCTTCCCAAGCCGGCCGCTTTGGATTTTTCGGATGGGGCTGGTCTGTCGGAATCTTCCCCGTCAGGTGCAGAAATACGGCCGCCGAATGCTTATACGCGGGCACTGGCGCGCGAAACGCCACATTGCCCAAGTGCTGCAGTGCATCGGACAATGCGTAATACTCCGCATCTCCGGCTTCCCACAGCCGGTCCCGCTCCGCAAACCTCTCCGGGCAAAACGTCGCCAACCCAAGAAGATAATCCGAACCGTACTCAATCATGTTGATGCCCAGATCGTTGCCGGTGTAAATCCGAAATTCGGGGCGATGCGCGTCGCGCAAAGCCAAACGACTCAATTCAATCGTGCGATCCAGCGAAGAATGCTTCATTCCCTTCAGTTCTGGAATGTCCATCAGCCGTCGCACCGTCTCTTGGTCAAAAATCTCTCCGTTCGGCGCGAACATCGTCCCCAATTCGAACGCCAGAACCTGCGAATGGCCTTTGCAGATCGCCTGATACGTTGCAGCTTTCTCCTGCGCCGATTTTCCATGCAGCCGCTGTGTTTGAAACAGTATGGGCACGCCGCCATGCTCGGCAATGCGATCCATCTCGCGCCGGTATAGTGCAACCACGTCACCGTCCGGCCCTTCGATATAAGCCCCTGCAACAAACGCTGCGTCCTTACCTAATGCTTCCCGTGTCCACCGCAACACGTCGCCCTTCTCCGCTTCGCTGAGGTAGTTCACATAGCCGGTGTCCATGTTCACCGCGTTCACCAACCCGGCCCGCTGCGTCGCCGCTAAATGTTTTTGAAAGGCCGCAACCGCCACACGTCCGTCCGCTTCGAATGGCAACAACGCTGCCGCAATTCCCTGCACTTTGCGGCGCGGCCTCTGCCGCTGGATCATTTCTTCAATCGGCATGAACTCGCCTCAACGCTTTTTGATCGCCGCCAACTGCACCGCCATCTCCGAGCTCTTGTAATACGCATCCAGCGGATAGCATCCTGACGGCAATCCATTGCGCGGGGCGGTGGTGCAATCGCTGAACGTCCTGCAAACGCGCTTGTGTTCCAGTGCGCGGCCGTTCACCGCATCCCACAAAATTTCCGGATACGTCAGCGCCATCCGCCCCAACCCGACAGCGTCCACCCAGCCTTCGCGCACTGCGGCTTGCGCCACGTGCGACAAAAAATCCTGCAAGTACGTATAAGCCGTCCCCACCACAATCAACTTCGGAAAGCGCTGCTTCAACTCACGCGTCGCCCGCATTTGTCGCGCCACCCCCACTAGCGGATCCTCCGGTGGCAGATACCCGTCCGACGGCGGATAGAGCGCAGGCCTCTGCACATGAGGATTATAGTAAGGACTTCCCGCTGTGACGTTCACTAGCGAAATCTGCAGTTCCCCCAGCAATGACAAAAATCGAATCGGCTCTGAAAGATCAGGCTCGATGGGGTTCTTTTCGTTCACACCAAATCCCCACCGATACGGAACCAGCTGCTCATACGGCTCGGGAATACCCGGTCCGGGTTTCCCCGGCACTGATTTCTCGGGATTCGGCCGGAACGGAATGGTATCGAAGGCCGAAATCCGCACGCCAATCTTCAACCCCGGCGCCA
>DASSYL010000253.1:0-3389 GCA_035703315.1 Candidatus Acidiferrum sp.
GCATCCTGGCCGTGGGCTCAGCGCAGGAAATGAAATTTCAGCCCGACGAAGTCGAGTATCTGAAAAATATTGGCAATCTCCTGGGCTTAACGCTGCAAAACGTTCTGCTATTTCAACAGGTCGATCACGTTCAGCGCCAATGGGCTTTTACCTTCGACTCCATCGGTGACCCCATCGTTGTGCATGATCGCGAAGGACGTATTCTGCGAATGAATCAGCGCATGGCCCACCTCAGTGGCCGCGAGATCAAGCCTTCCATCGGGCGCAATCTTTCTGAATTGTTTCCGCACAAGCAGGCCGATTACGCCAAATGCCCTTACTGCGAAGGCCGGGCCGGAGAAGGCGACGATCCAGATCCCTGGCTCTCCGGCTACTTCCTTACGTCCAACTCCCCGTTTGTAGATCCCACTGGCCGGCAGATGGGCGTCGTCCACGTGCTGAAGGACATCTCCGAGCGCAAGCGCGCCGAGGAAAAATACCGCACCTTGATTTCCAACGTTCAGGAAGGCGTTTTCATTTCAACCCCACAGGGGCGCTTTCTTGATTTCAATGACGCCTTTCTGCGCATGACTGGCTACAATTCGCGCGAAGAGCTGATGAATCTCGACGTCGCGGCGCTCTATGCCCACCCTCCCGACCGCGACCGCTTGAAAAAGCTGCTCTCCGATTATGGCTCGGTTGCCGATTTCGAATTTGAGATTCAACGCAAGGACGGCGAGACGCGAACGGTCCTCGAGTCCTCCAACGCGGCTAGAGACGCCGTCGGCAACATCATCGCCTACCAGGGATTCATGCTCGACATTACGGAAAGAAAGCGCGCCGAGCAGGAGATTCGCCGCCGCAATCGCGAGCTGCTGGTGCTGAATTCCATTGCCACCACCCTGAATGAATCGCTCGACCTGAGCGACTCACTGCACAAGACGCTCCGACAAATCTGTGAACTGTTCGGCTTGGAGGCCTCTTCCCTCTATCTGTTCGATTCCGCAAACGAGATGCTGCGACGAGTGGCCGCCTTTGGCCACCGGTCGGAATTCGCACGCAGTTTCCCCCCCACTCGCGTGCAACCGGAGCTTTTGCAACACATTCGTGCGGTCCGCGCCACATTCTTATCCATCCAGGGCTTGCCGCTGCCGGCGATTTTTCGCGAAGTGCAGCGGGCGGAACAGATCATCGCCGCACACATTGTAATTCTGTGGTCCAAGGACAAGGTCATCGGAGGCCTGGTGGTTGGCAGCCGCACGCCTCGCGATTTTTCCCCGGGCGACGTCAACCTGCTCATCGCCGTTGGCAGCCAGATTTCCAGCGCCATTGAGCGCACGTTGCTCTATGACCAGACGCGCCAGGCCTATGACGATTTGCGCCGCACGCAGGAACAGTTGCTGCACAGCGAGAAACTGGCTGCGGTTGGCCAGCTCATTTCGGGCGTGGCCCACGAATTGAACAATCCGCTGACCGCGATTCTCGGTTATAGCCAACTGCTCACTTCGTGCGGCCAGGTTGGCCCCCAAGGGCTCGAGTACAGCGAGAAGCTCTACAAGCAGGCCCAGCGAACGCACCGCATCGTGCAGAACCTCTTGAGTTTCTCGCGGCAACACAAGCCCGAGCGCGTTCCGGTTCGCCTGAATCAAGTGCTCGAGGATACGCTGGCCCTGCGGGATTATGATCTGCGGATGAGTAATATCCGTTTGCACCTCGACCTCGCGACCGAGCTGCCTTCGGCCATGGCTGACCCGCACCAGTTGCAACAGGTGTTTTTAAACCTCGTGAATAACGCCGTGGACGCCATCTTGGAAGCATCGGCCAATGGCGATTTGTGGGTTCGTACTGCACACGAAAACGGCAAGTTTGTCGTGGAATTTGTGGACAGTGGTTCCGGAGTGAAGGATGCTTCACGCGTTTTCGATCCCTTCTACACCACGAAGCCTGTCGGCAAGGGCACCGGCTTGGGACTGAGCATTTGTTATGGAATCATCACCGAACACGGCGGACAAATTCGCGTTCGCAACGCTCCAGGCAAGGGAGCTTGCTTCACCATCGAGCTGCCGGGTCACGCTGCCGTAGTTGGGGGCGAAGTGCCTGTCTTCGATGAAGCCACCGCGCCAGTATCGGGTTCGACAAATCTTAACTGACTGCGCACGCCGCGAGCATTCGACTATTCGGACTGCAATGCGAGATTCGCCGCAAGCGCGGCCCGCTCGCCCAGCGTTTCCATCGCGGTTTCCATGCGGATGGCCAGCGAGGTGACCATTTTGCCCAGCGAGGTAAGCTGTGGCATCGCGGCATCGCCGAAGAGGAAACGTAATTTCACCAGTTGAAAGCGCAGCCTGAACAGTACGGAGAGTCGCAGGCGCTCATATTCATGTGAACTGGAAATCTCCGGCGACAATAGAGCCACCACGCGAGCGATTCTCAACAGTTGCTCGAAATCCTCGCGCAGTGAATTCAGATATAACAAAGCCACTTTGCGCCTCTCTCGTCCCAGCCGTTTGGCCAGGTCCGGACCGCCCCGGTCTGCGGCGTAGCGCAAATCTGCTGGATCCTGAGAGCGCTGAATAGAGCCCATATTGCAGAGATGTTGTGGAGCGCTGTCCAGCACTGCCAGTCCTGGGTTCCTGCGCCGTTTCTTGTGTGCCGCGCTGAACGTCCACAGCAGCAGTGCCGCGAGAATCAGCGCGAACACCACCGCTACGATGAAAAATATTCCGCTCACAATTTCGGTTGCTCCAGTTTGAACAGGCGGACTAGCTGTTCGTTAATGTCCGCTAGGCGGCGGTTCGTCTGCGGAGCCAATGAACGGTAGACTTCCACTGGCAGTCGTTCCGGTTCCGGAACGGCCGCCGGTTCCGTGGCCCGCATAGCGAAAATCCAAAGGAAAAGCACGCCGGCGAATGCAACCATCCCAACTTCGTTCCACATGCCAGCATAGCTCGCCCAATAGCGGGAGAGCACCGCATCATTTAGAATTTTCAGGCAGGAATTGATGCCCAGCCCTAGGCCAAGGAGAACTGCATTTAGCTGTAATAACGTCTCGTAGTACTTGGCAAATGAGAAGGTTCCCACGACCAGTGTGGCGATGGACGCCTCGGATGCGATCTCCAAGGTCATTACTCCGAAACGGAATCCATCTTTGCCAAAGTAGAGCGATAAGCCCATCACGATCGCCCCGCAGACCAGCAAAATGCGCATCGCCAGCGCCCATATACCGACGTAGCGCCCCAACACGCGATAGCAAAATTCACCGGTTGCAAATGCTCTGGACAAGACGACTACTGCTTGCGAGCCCCACGCCGCGCTGTACGTTATATCCGACTTAAATCCATAAATCTGGTACACCAGCACTTGGGTGAAGGTCTGCAGCAAGTTCACGACAAGGTAAGTGGTTAGGAAAG